>JACPQP010000011.1 GCA_016190465.1 Chloroflexota bacterium | reverse complement strand
TCTCGACACCTGGCTGCGCAGCCTGTACACTGCGAGGTGCCAGCAGCCATCGGCGACGATGCGTAACAGGTAGGTCGGTCACATTCTCGGGGCGAGGTGATGGGTGTGCAATTCGCGATCCCCGACAACTATCCGGTTGTCTACACGGAAGATCGCGCGGCGCTGCGTCCGCTGTCCGAGCGCGGCGAGGTGACGCTCGTGTCGACGCGACACCAGTCGACCGGCGAGCTGGTCGACCGCCTCCGCGGGGCGTGGGGGGCGATCAACGTCCGGGCGTACTCGAAGTTCACCGACGAGGTGTTCGCGGCTCTCCCAGACCTCAAGATCGTCTCGGTGATGGGCACGGGGACCGACAACATCGACCTGGCCGCCGCGACCCGCCACGGCGTGGTGGTGACGAACACACCGACCGCCCCGACCATCTCGGTCGCCGAGCACACGCTCGCGCTGACGCTGGCCATCGCCAAGAACCTGGTGCCGATGCACGCCGCGCTCAAGGCCGGCGCCTGGCGCCACCAGCCGGGCGTCGAACTCCGGGGGAAGACCTTCGGGATGATCGGCCTGGGCCTCATCGCCGCCGAGCTGGCGCCGGCCATCCGCACGCTGGGCATGCGCCTGATCGGCTGGAGCCTGACCCACGACGAGGCCCGCGCCCGGCGACTGGGCCTCGAGCTGCTGCCGCTGGACGACGTCCTCCGCCAGTCGGACGTCGTCTCGCTGCACCTCCGGGCCTCGGGCCGCACGGCTGGGCTGATCGGGCGACGAGAGCTGGAACTGATGAAGCCGACCGCCTACCTCGTCAACACCGCCCGTGGCGCGCTGGTCGACGAGCAGGCGCTGTTCGAGGCGCTGGCGGAGCGGCGCATCGCCGGAGCGGCGATCGACGTCTTTCAGACCGAGCCGCTGCCGGCCGATTCGCCGCTGCTCCAGTTGGACAACGTCGTCGTGACCCCCCACGTCGCCTGGGTAACCGACGCTGGCGTCGAGCGCATGGTGCGCCAGCCGGTGGAGAACATCCTGGCCTTCCTCGACGGGAAGCCGCAGTTCGTGGTGAATCCGGCCGCGCTGGCGGGCCGAAGGTGAGCCAGGAGAGATATGAAACAGCGAGACCCGGACCTCCGACCCCTCGCCTTCCGGCCGCTGCCGCTGGGCAGCATCCGCCCCGCGGGCTGGCTTGGCAGGCAGTTGCGCATTCAGGCTGATGGCCTGAGCGGGCATCTCGACGAGTTCTGGCCCGACATTGCCGACAGTGGCTGGATCGGCGGCTCGGCCGAGGGCTGGGAGCGCGGCCCCTACTGGCTCGACGGCGTCGTGCCGCTCGCCTTCCTGCTCGACGATGCGTCCCTCAAAGCCAGGGTCCACCGCTGGATGGACTATATCCTCGCTCACCAGCAGCCAGACGGCTGGCTCGGGCCCATCAAAGACACCTCGCGGGGCGACCAGTACCAGGCCTACGACCCCTGGCCCGTGTTCGTGGCGCTCAAGGCGCTCACCCAGTACCACGAGGCCACGGCCGACGAGCGGGTGATCCCAGCCATGGAGCGCTTCCTGCGCCGGCTGGCCGGCCTGCTGGCCGAGAAGCCGCTCTACGTGTGGGGCAAGTCTCGCTGGGCCGACCTGGTGGTCAGCATCCACTGGCTCTCCGAGCGCACGCCCGAGGGCTGGCTCCTGGAGCTGGCGGCGCTGGCCCACGCCCAGGGGTACGACTGGCGGGCCCACTTTGCCGATTTCTCGTGGAAGGGGAAGACGCCCCGCGAGCAGATCTCACAGGCCACCCACGTGGTCAACAACGCGATGGCCGTCAAGTCGTCAGGGGTATGGTACCGCCAGTCACGCGACGCGGGGGACCGCCAGGCCGTCTACCAGGCCATCGAGACGCTGGACACCTACCACGGCCAGGTGACCGGCGTCTTCAGCGGCGACGAGCACTACGCTGGCCGGAACCCTTCCCAGGGGACGGAGCTGTGCGCCATCGTCGAGTACCTCTACTCGCTGGAGGTGCTGCTCGCCATCCTGGGCGATCCGCGCCTGGCCGACCGGCTGGAGCGGATCGCCTTCAACGCCCTGCCCGCGACGTTCTCGCCGGACATGTGGGCGCACCAGTACGACCAGCAGGTCAACCAGGTGGTCTGCCAGGTGGCGGAGGATCGGATCTACACGAGTAACCGGGCGGATGCCAACATCTTCGGCCTGGAGCCGAACTACGGGTGCTGCACGGCCAATCTGAGCCAGGGCTGGCCCAAGTTCGCCGCACACCTGTGGATGGCCTCCCCCGACGGCGGGCTGGCCGCCATCGCCTACGCCCCGTGTACGGTCGCGACCGACCTCGCCGGAACACCGGTCCGGATCGCGGTCGAGACCGACTACCCGTTCGACGACACGCTGCGCCTGACCGTCTCGACCGAGCGGGCCGCGCGGTTCCCGCTTCACCTGCGTATCCCGGCCTGGGCCGAGGGGGCGGTGGTGCGCATGGAGAGCGATGGCCCCGTGGCCGCGGCGGCCGGGACATTCCATCGCCTCGAGCGCGAGTGGAGCGGCAGCGCCGTCGTGACCCTGCGCCTGCCGATGCGCATCGCGACGCAGCGGCGCGATCACCGTGGCGTCGCGATCGAGCGGGGACCACTGGTGTACTCGCTCAAGATCGGGGAGGATTGGCGGCTGATCGGGGGCGAGCCCCCGCATGGCGACTGGGAGGTCCACCCGACGACGCCCTGGAACTACGCGCTCGCCCTCGACCCCGATCGGCCGGAAGAGGCGATCCGTGTGGAGACTCGCCCCGTCGGCGAGTGCCCGTTCTCGCCGGAGGGCGCCCCCATCCTGCTACGGACGGACGGGCGGCGGGTGCCCGGGTGGACCCTGGAGCATAACGCCGCGGGCCCACCGCCCCCGAGCCCAGTGAGCTCGCCGGAGCCGCTGGAGGATCTGCTGCTCATCCCCTATGGCTGCACGAACCTGCGCGTGACCGAGTTCCCGCTGCTCGGCTCACGCGGCTAAGCCACCGGCGATGGCTCGCTCCTCCTCGCCCGTCACGCCTCCCGTATCACCGACTCGCGCACGACCTTTACGATCACGACGACCGGCACGGCCAGCAGCAGGCCAAGGATGCCGGCCAGCGCGCCGCCGGTGAGCACGCTGAAGATCGTCACCGCGGGGTGCAGCTCGACCGTCCGGCTGAACACCAGCGGCACCACGATCTGGTCCTCGAGCTGCCGGAGGACGAAGTACATCAACACCACCCAGAGGGCGACCTGGACGCCGCCATGGGTCAGGGCGACCCCGGCCGCCAGGGTACCGGCGAGCAGCGGGCCGATGATCGGGATGATCTCCAGAACGCCCGTCAGCAGGGCCAGCGGCAGCGCGTAGGGCAGCCGAAACAGCAGCGTCAGGCCCAGCCAGGTGACCCCCGCCATCAGCGCGATGAGAAGAAGCAGCCCACCGAGGTATCGGCCAAGCACCGTGTGGACCTCCGCGCCGATCCGCCGGACGCGCGGGCGCTCGGCCACCGGGAAGAGGTCCAGAGCGAAGCGCCCGATCTGGCTGGGGTCCAGCAAGACGTAGAGGAGGACGACGAACGTGACGAAGACGCCCAGCAGCGCCTCCACGGCCAGTGTCGCCAGGTGGACCGCCCCGCTCGGCGTGTCCAGCGCGGCGATCAGCCACCCGAGGAGCTGGTCGGAGATCGCTGCCGCGCTGACCGTCTGGCCGAGCAGCTCGACCTCGGTGCCGCCGAGCAGTTGGACGACGATGCCGGCCAGCAACTCGGGGCCGCGGGTGACCAGGGCGCGCGTCTCGGCGAAGAGGAGCGGCGCCAGGAGGACGAGGACGGCGACCGGCGGCCCGACGATGAGCAGGACGACGAGCATGACGGCCGGGCCGCGCGACAGGCGGAGGTGGCGCTGGGACCAGGCGACGAGGGGGGCGAGAAGGTAGGCAAGCATCCCGGCGACGACGAACGGCGGGAGGATGCCGCGGACCAGGTACAGCAGGTAGAGTCCTCCGGCCAGGGCGCCGATCCGGAGCCAGCTCCAGTTGTTGGGGAGTGGGGGCATCGCCTACGCCTCTCGTGCTCGCATTTCCGCGGCCGCCGCGGTTCAGACCTCGACATACTCGACCACGCTCAGAGGCGAGGGGATCGGCAGCCCATCCTCCCGGAGGCCGTCGAGATGAAACCGGATCGACTCGCGGATCCGTCGCTGTACCTCTTGGCGTGTCTTCCCGGTCGCCACGCATCCCGGGAGATCGGGGACGTAGGCCGAGTAGTTTTCTTCTGCCTTCTCGATCACGATTCCGTAACGCATCACGAGTTCCTTCGGGCGTTTCCTCCTTTCTCCACTGTCCTCCGCCGCCCATCGGGGCCTTCTCCGGTGATTATAGCAGGGGGTGGCTGTGTTGATCGCGGCGGGTGGGAGAAGAGCGAATACAATGCCTTCAGACAGAACCTCCGATCACGCCAAAACTCTGAAACCCCGCCGTTCACACCTCTGCTCACCCATGTGCTATAGGATTGCTCCTGTACGTCACTGCACCGGTCATCGCTGGCCACGCGGAAGACTCATCCCTGGCTGATTGGGTGGCCTCGCCCGCTGCTCGGGGGCGCCTTGCTCGTGGGGCGATGACACGCGCTGGGAGTACGAGACTCGGGAGCGGATCAGATCTCTGCCGCAAGCGAGGAACGAGGTGGATCCGGGAATCGTCTCGGCAGGGGGACAGGAGTTAGCTTATGCGCTCGATCGTCAGTGCGGTTCGTCGTGCCCTCGCCTGCGGACTGCTCGCGCTTGCACTCATCACAGTGCTGGGCGGCGCGGCAGGAGCGGCGCCGACGGCGGAGGTCGCCGTCGACGTCGTGAATGTCCGGGCCGGCCCGTCGACCAGCACCACCATCGTGGGCCGGCTCGCGCCGGGGGAGAGCTTTACCGTCGTCGACGCCGTGGGCGGCGAGGAGGTGCTGCCCGGCAACGTGATGTGGTTCCAAACCGCCGGGGGCGGCTTTGTCTACAGTGGCTTCGTCAGCCCGACAGGTAGCGGGGCGACGGTGGCCACCAGCGGGCTGACCGGCCGCTGGATCGAGGTCGACCGCCGGGCGCAGGTAGCGCGCGCCATCCAGAACGGACAGGTCGTCCACACCGCGCCGGTCACCGTGGGGGTACCAGCGTTCCCGACGCCCGTGGGCAGGTTCACGATCCTGCGCCGGGTGTTCAACGAGACGATGGATTCGAGCACCATCGGCATCCCCGTCAACTCGCCCGGCGGCTACTTCCTCACCAACGTCCTCTTCACCCAGTACATCACCAACGATGGGGTCGCGCTGCACACCAACTACTGGTCGCCC
>JACPQP010000088.1 GCA_016190465.1 Chloroflexota bacterium | reverse complement strand
CTCGTAGGTCGCCCGCTCGATCTTCCGGGAACGGAACACACCGGTCGCGTAACCGTAGAAGAGGAGCCCGATCAGGATCTCGGGCGCGTAGGGCTCACCGCCACGCGAGCCATACCGGGCATAGATAGGCGACAGGTCGAGCTGGGCGACCGCATCCACGACAAAGCGCGCCAAGTGGTCTGGCGGCAGGCAATCCCCCAGTCTAACGGTCACATCCAGGGCCGCCTGGTAGTCAACTCTCTTGTATGCCCTGCTCATCTGTGCCAGTTCACCGCTGCCAGGATGGATACCTCCCAGTCTACCACAGCCCGGTCGGTTGAGAACCTCGTACTCTCCGACAGGCTGCTAGCTGGCGTCTCCCTTCGAGGGTCCGAGTTTGCCAATCCCGACGGTACGAAGGCCTACCTTGACGCTCTGTGCGACCTGTCCGTCATCATCGGTGGCGAGTACGGCTGGGCCAGTCATCCCGCTGCCCGGGTGCAGAGCGACTTCGACCGTGTGCGGGCGAACGATCCCTTCGAGCCGTGGTTCGTGACCTGGGCGAACCTGTTCGGCCCGAGCCTCGTGGCTCGCTTCGGACGAGAGAGATTCCTCACCGCTCCGGCCTACCTGGTCCGCGAGCTGGCCGACGGCAGCTTCCTGCTGACGACGGCCGCCAGCCCTCTGGACGAGCTGAACCCGGAGGCCCAGGACACGATCCGGCGCGTGAAAGCCCACCTCGGGATCCTCAGCCCGAGCGAGCGGGCGACGCCAGAGGAGCTTGCCGCCTTCGAGTCCCGCCGCTCGGCATCCGAGGCCGAGATGAAGCAGCGCATCGAGGACGCTTTTCGGCGACAGCGCGAGGAGCTTGCCGCCGAGATGCTTCGCCAGGCGGAAGGCTGCGTCGAGGGTGCGAGGCGGTTCTGGGGGAAGCAACTGGACTACTCGCCCGCCAGTCTCGCCGTCGTGGACGACCTCATTGCCACGGGGTTCGGACCCGACGAGAGCCGGGACACGGTGGAGACGGCAACGCAAGCGTTCGGCGCCTACGTTGGCGAGGTGGTCCGCCGGCGCGTGGGCGGAGAGTGGCGCGGCGGGTTTGGCAACGAGCGGCCCATCCTCGTGATCCCCAGGCCGACTCGCCGGGAGGTGAGCCCCTTCGAGGCGGTGCAAAGGCGATTCCGGGAAGTCGGTGTTCATCTGCGGTTACTCTTCGTCCCGGTTCCCGCGGTGCCGGCCGACCGCTGACCCTCCTCAGTAAACCCCGTACTCTTCGGCGGCCTCGTAGAAGGCCAGGATGTTCTCCCAGGGAACGTCCTTTTCGATGGAGTGGGTCGGCGCCAGCACCAGGCCGCCGCCAGCGCCGACCGTCTGGATCATCGTTCGCACCGCGGCCCGCACGTCGGCGGGCGACCCGAAGGGCAGGGTCGACTGGACGCCGATCGTGCCCCAGAAAGCCAGTCGGTCGCCATACTGCTTCTTCAACGCCGCCGGGTCCATACACTCCGGCTGGACCGGATTGAGGATGGTGACGCCGATCTCGCAGAGCTCGGGGATCGCCGGCAGCGCCCGGCCGTCCGTGTGGTACTTCACCGGGATAGCCGGGTCGACGCTCCGGGCAGCCGCGATGACGCGGGCCAGGCGTGGCTTCAGCCACCTGCGCCAGGTGGGCAGGCTCATCAGCAGGGTGTGCTCCCCGGCGATGTCGTCGCCCAGGCGCAGCACGTCTACCCCTGCCTCCGCGTAGCGCCTCGCCATGAAGCAGCGAATGTCGGCGATCCGGTCGAGGAGCGCCGCCGCGAAATCCGGGTTGTCCGAGAAGTCGAGCATGAGCTGCTCCATCCCCCGCATGTACCAGGCCAGCTCGAAGATCGTCTGCGACATCTGGCCGACGGCGGCCACCCCCTCCGCGTGGAGGGCCGCCACCCGGGTCTCCAGGTCGGCGTGCCGCCACGGCTCGGTCATATCGGGGAAGGGATAGCTCTCCAGCTCGCGAGCCTCCTCCAGCTCTGCCAGTGGGTGGAGCTGGTCCTGCGATTCACCCGTCGGGCTGCGGAAAAGGACCACCCCCCAGTCGTTGATCTTCGCCCCGGACGGGATCTCCCGGTGGTAGCGGGCAAACTCGTCGAATGAGGGGGCGCGGCTGTGGAAGGCCAGCGTCTTCTGGTCCTGGCGCAGCCGTCCCACCATCTCCGAATGGCCACGCTGCCGACACAGGTCGTCGATGTGGTTGTAGGCCAGCGTCACCGGCACCCGGTCCGGGAGCTCCCGGCGCACCGCCCGCAGCAGCCGCTCACGGCCGTTCATCCTCACCCCCCCAGTCGAACACCACCCCGAGATACCGATCGGGGTGCAGCACGAGATCCTCGTACACGTCGGCCGCCTGCGAGGCCGGCAATCGGTGGCTGATCAGCGGCGCGGCGATCAGATCACCGGTCTGGAGAAGGTCGAGGACCAGCTCGAAGTTGCGCTGCTGGGTCCAGTGGCTGTACACGCTTTCGGCGGATGGCGTCGTGCGCTCGTGGGCTCCCACGATGGTGACCCCCGGTCGGTGGATGTGGGTGTACGGATCGATCTCGACTCGGCCGCGCGGGCTCCCCAGCAGCACAACTCGCCCGAAATCGGCGACCAGCGTCAGGGCCTGGGCAACCGCTCCGGGCGCACCGGTTGCCTCTACCACAACGTCGAACCCCCGGTCTCTGGAGAGGCTTCGCCCCACGGCCAGGACGTCTCGCTCCGCCGGGTTGACGACCGCCTGAAGCCCGCACTCCTGCGCCGCCCGCAGCCGGTCCGCCAGGAAGTCGGCGACCACCACGGGTCGCCCACCAGAGAGCCGGGCGAGCTGCGCCGCGAACTGCCCGATGAGCCCGGCGCCGAGGACAGCCACGCGATCTCCCACCGAGATATTGCCCAGCCGCACGCCGTTCAGGCTGATGGTGCCGAGTCGAGCCAGCGCGGCCAGATCGGGGGCGAGACCCGCCGGGAGGCGCGCCATCGGCGGCCGCCGCGAGTCCCAGACGGCGTGGCTGCCGTGTCGCCCGGCATAGCACACCACCTGACCGGGAGCGAAGCCGTGCGCCTCGGCCCCCACGGCCAGCACCGTGCCCACGGCGGCGTACCCGGGGTACGCCGGATACCGGGGATAGGTCGCGCCCGGGATGCTGAAACCGATGTGGGTGCCGGAGTAGATGGCCGTCTCGGTGCCAACGCTCACCGCGCTCCACGACGTCTTGATCAACACCTCGTGCGGGCCCGGCTCCGGGACCTCAAACTGCTCCCAGGCCGTCTGGCGCTGCCCGGAAAAGACGACGCGTCGACCCCTCATTTGTGCACATACCTCCGGTCACAGACTCCCCTCTACGCCCGACCCTGCCTCACCCGCTCCCCCCTCTCCGTAGGGGCGGCCACAGGGGGCCGCCCCTACAAGAACGGCGGCAGGGGACAAGGGGTTGACACTCACCCCTCTTACCGTCCCGCCAGGCCGGTCAGCACGATCCCTCGGGTGAAGTAGCGCTGCGCGAAGATGAACAGCACGATGATCGGCACGACCATCGTCGTCGCGGCCGCCATCATCAGGTTCCACTCCCCGGTGAACTGGTTCCGGAACAGGCGCAGTCCGACGGCCATCGTGAGGTTGACCGTCGAGTTCAGGTAGATCAACGGTTCCAGGAACGCGTTCCAGTGGTGGACGAAGGAAAGGATCCCCACGGTGATCAGCACCGGTCGCGACAGGGGCACCAGGATCCGGGCGTAGATCCAGAAACTGGACGCACCGTCGACGCGCGCGGCCTCGTCGAACTCCAGGGGAATCGTCATGAAGAACTGCCGGATGAGAAAGACGTTGAAGGCTCCCCCGCCAAACCACGCGGGCACGGTCAGTGGCAAGAGCGTGTCCACCCAGCCAAGCGTCTTGAAGATCACGTAGTGGGGGACAAGCGTGACGATCCCGGGAAGCATCATCGTCGAGATCAGCACGGTGAACCAGAAGTCCCGCCCCGGATAGCGCAGCCGGGCGAAGGCAAACGCCACCAGCGAGGCGGTCACCAGAGTCCCCGTCACGGCGCCAAGCTCGACGAGCATCGTGTTGCGAAAGAAGAGGTGGAAGGGGAGGGCGGTCATCGCCTCCGGGTAGTTGCCCCAGGTGACGGGGTTGGGGATCCATCGCGGCGGGAACTCGAACTCGCTCCCGGTCTCCTTGAGGGAGGTCGACACCAGCCAGGCGAGTGGGGCGAGCAGCACTGTGCAACAGGCCAGGAGAGCGACCTGCCAGCCAAGCTGCCAAAAGAGGTTCCGAATGCGCCTGGTCCGCCGCACGGCGAGCAGGCGCTGGACCGCTATGCCGGTGCGATCGGCCCGGACGCTCACGCCATCTCCCTCCTATGTCCTCATCGCTCCGGTGCCGCTGGAGACGGCCGTCCTCGCCCAGCCTGAGGTGGGGACGCGGCGCTCACCACAAAGAGACGAAGGGCACGAAGATGGGCACAGCAACTCTATCGCCTCAGCGTCCCCTCGTAGTAGACCCAGCGGTCGGCGAATCGGAACTGCAAGAGCGTAAACGCCATGATGATCGCGAACAGGATCCAGGCGAGGGCCGAAGCGTAGCCCATCCGCAGGAACTGGAACGCGCTCTGGTAGAGGTACAGGACGTAGAACAGCGAGGCGTAGTTGGGCCCACCGCCGGTGGCGAGAAACGCCGTCGTGAACACCTGAAAGGACCCGATGATCCCGATGATCAGGTTGAAGAAGATCACCGGGGAGATCATCGGCAGCGTGATGTGGCGCACCCGCTGCCAGGCCGAGGCTCCGTCCAGTTGCGCGGCTTCGATCAGCGACTCGGGCACGCCCTGCAATCCGGCCAGAAAGATCACCATCTGGTTCCCGACGCCCCACAGGCTCATGAAGATGAACACCGGCTTGACCAGCTCCGGGTCGAGCATCCAGAGCTGTCGCGGAAGCCCCACTGCCTGGACGACGGCGTTGGCCAGGCCATATTCCGGGTTGAAGATCCAGACCCAGAGGATGACGCTGGCCACCTGCGGCGTGATCGAGGGCACGTAGAACACCGCCCGGTAGAACCCTACCCCCCGGATCGGGAGGTTGAGCACCATCGCGGCGAGCAGCGCGACGGTGAGCTGGAGCGGGACGGCGAGGAAGGTGAAGTAGGCGGTGTTGTACAGCGACCTGGCGAACAGCCCATCGCCGGCCAGCGCGGTGAAGTTGGCGGTGCCGATCCAGCGGATCGGCGTGAGCAGCTCCCACTCGGTGAACACGAGCCCGGCCGAGAAGACCATGGGCCCCAGGGTCCAGGCGAAAAACCCCAGCAACCACGGGGCCATGAACAGATAGCCCTCGACCCACTCCCAGCGCCGCCACCCCAGACCGCGGGATGGGGCGACGGGGGCTCCCCCTATCCTGACCTTTCCCCCAGTCGCGGGGGAAAGGGACCGGCGGGCGCGGCAGGCGTCGGAGGGGGTGATGGGGCGACCTCCCCCGACACCCGATCCCCGACACCTGACCCCCGACCCCCAGCCCCCGGCGACGGCGAGGCCGGTGCGCCAGACCCGGAGCGGGTCTTCGAGGTCGGCGCGGCCGGAAAGGCCCCGCCGATCGCCGTGCCGGCGCCGGACCATCGGCTCCGGAGCGCCGACGGTCGCCGCAGCCCGACGTTTTCCCGGCCCGGCGAGGGTCAGGTGGTCGGCGCAAGGCTCCCCGAGGGGGACCTGCGGGACATCGCCCTCGGGGCGACTCTGCGGGCCGCGGCGCCACATCAGCGGGCGCGGGATACGGACGGGGCGACGGTGGCGCTCCGGATCGAGGCCGGCGACTGGCGTGAGGCGGTGCGAAGGGGCCGCACCGGCAATCTCGTCCTCTTCGTCGTGGACGCCAGCGGCTCGATGGGCGCCCGCCAGCGGATGGTCGCGGCGAAGGGCACTGTGCTCGGCCTCCTCGTCGACGCCTACCAGCGACGCGACCGGGTCGGGCTGATCGCCTTCGGCGGTGAGCAGGCCCGGTTGGTGCTCCCGCCGACCAGCAGCATCGAGCTCGCCGAGCAGCGGCTGCGCGAGCTCCCGACTGGCGGCCGGACGCCCCTCAGCCACGGGCTGGCGCTGGCGCTCGAGACGTTGACGCGAGCCCGGAGCAGCGATCCGGAGGTGGTGCCGCTCCTGGTCCTCGTCTCGGATGGCCGAGCCAACGTGCCATTGAACGGCGGTGACGCCGTGGTCGAGTCCCAGCGTATTGCCGGCGAGATCGCCGCCCGGAACATCCCGGCGCTCGCCGTCGACTGCGAGACCGGTTACGTCCGGCTCGCGTTGATGCGTGAACTGAGTCGGGGGCTCGACGCCCGCTACTGGCGTCTGGAGGAATTGACCGCCGAGGGGCTCGGCGGTGCGGTACAGGCTGCGCTGCGGGGCGAGGGGGAGCCGGGGAGACGGAGCGACGGGGCGACGGGGCGACGGGGGCTCCCCCTATCCTAACCTTTCCCCCAGTCGCGGGGGAAAGAGACCGGCGGTCGAGGGTAGAGGGGGTCGCACCAGCCGATGAGTGCGATGTGGAGGAGGTGAGAGACGTGAGCGCCACGGTGTTGATGGTCCAGGGAACGGCATCGAGCGTCGGCAAGAGCGTGATCGTGGCCGGACTCTGTCGGCTCCTGCGGCGGCGAGGGCTGCGCGTGGCGCCGTTCAAGGCCCAGAACATGTCGCTCAACGCCGCCGTCACGCTGGACGGTGGCGAGATCGGGCGGTCGACCGCAGTTCAGGCGGCCGCCGCGGGCATCGAGCCGACCGTGGAGATGAACCCGATCCTGCTGAAGCCGGAAGCGGGTATGCAGTCGCAGGTCATCGTCCGGGGGCGAGCCCGGGGGACGCTCCATGCCCGAGACTACTTCCGCCATCGGGAAAAGCAGGACCTGTGGCCGGTCGTGGCCGAGGCGCTCGATCACCTGCGCGCGCGGTACGAGGTCGTCGTCGCCGAGGGCGCGGGCAGCCCGGCGGAGATGAACCTCCGGGACCGGGACATCGTGAACATGCGCGTCGCGCGGTACGCCCGGGCAGGAGTCATTCTCGTCGGCGACATCGACCGGGGTGGCGTCTTCGCGCAACTGATCGGGACGCTGGACCTTCTGCCACCCGACGAGCGCGCTCTGGTGCAGGGCCTGATCGTCAATCGGTTTCGCGGTGATCCAGCGCTGTTCACAGACGGGGTCCGGTTCCTCGAAGAGCGATCCGGCCGGCCGGTCTTTGGGGTCGTCCCGATGGTGTACGACCTGGGGCTGGCCGAGGAGGACTCGACGGCGCTCGACGACGAGCGGCTCCGGGCGCGCCGTGCCTCGCCCACAGCGTCGCTGCGCATCGCCGTGGTTCGCCTCCTCCGGATCGCCAACTTCGACGACTTCGGTCCCCTGGAGCGCCTGTCCGGAGTGACGGTCGACTACGTCGACCGTCCCGACCAGCTCGAGGGCGCCGATCTGGTGATCCTTCCGGGGAGCAAGTCGACAATCGCCGACCTGGAGTTCCTCCGCGAGCGCGGCCTGGCCGAGGCGATCCTGGCGGCACGCGAGCGGGGCACGCCGATCCTGGGCATCTGTGGCGGCTACCAGATCCTGGGGCAGGAGATCCACGACCCGGACCGGGTCGAGTCGCCGGCCGGCAGCGTCCGGGGGTTGAGGCTGCTCCCCCACCAGACGGTGTTTGTCCAGGAGAAGCAGACGTGCCGCGTCCGGGCCCGGTTGATCGGCACCGCCGGCCCGTTCGCCGTCGGCGCAGGCAGCGAGGTCGACGGCTACGAAATCCACGCCGGAAGGACTATCATTCCCGAGGACGCTGCACCAGCCGTGCCGATCCGCATCATCGCGCGCTCGGGGCACCCGGTCGACGAGCCAGCGGGTGTGGTCAGCGACGACGGGCTGGTTCTCGGGACCTATCTGCACGGCCTGTTCGAGAACGAGGTGGTGCGCCAGTCTTTGCTCGCGTGGCTGCACGCTCGACGCCCCCTCTCCGCCGTTCCTGAGCCGGGCCCCCAATCCTGGGGGAAGGGGGAGGCATGGCTCCACCCCCTCTCCCAGTATTGGGACCGGCTCAGGAACGGCAGGCAGGGGGTGAGGGCTGCCCCCTACGGGAGGGGGGTAAGCTCGCCCCTTCCGATCGATCCATACGATCGCTGGGCAGACACCCTCGAAGCGACGGTAAACATCCCGCTGCTGTTCGAGCGATGTGGAGTTGCTCGATGAACCTGGTCATCGCGGCGCCGGCCAGTGGCACCGGCAAGACGACGGTAGTGGCGGGGCTGTCGCGCGCGTTCCGCCGCCGCGGGCTCGTCGTCCAACCGTTCAAGGCCGGCCCCGACTACATCGATCCCAGCTACCACGCGCGAGCGGCTGGACGCCCGTGTCGCAACCTGGATACCTGGATGGTGCCGCCGGCCGCGCTCCGCGAGCTGTACGCGCGGGCCAGCGCGCCGGCGGATCTGGCCATGGTCGAAGGGGTGATGGGGCTCTTCGACGGGCGAGACGAGAGCGAGGAGGGAAGCACCGCCCATCTTGCCAAACTGCTGGACGCGCCCGTGGTCGTGATTCTGGACGTGCGGAGCACCTCCCGCACCGTGGGCGCGGTTGCGCTGGGCTGCCAGCGATTCGACCCGGCCGTCCGGATCGGGGGCTTCATCCTCAACGGCGTGGGCAGCGAGAACCATCGCCGCTGGGCCGCCCAGTCCATCACGCAAGCCACGGGCCTCCCGGTCCTCGGCTGGCTCCCACGTCGCGACGACCTGGCGGTCCCGGAGCGGCACCTGGGGCTGGTTCCGACAAACGAGGGGCCGGTCGGCGACGACTTCTTCGAGCGACTGGCCGATCAGGTTGAGCAGTCGTTCGACCTGGATGGCCTGCTCGCGCTGGCCTCGCCCGCTCCGGCGGGGGCTCCCCCTATCCTCACCTTTCCCCCAGTCGCGGGGGAAAGAGACCGGGCGATTCACTCCGTCGAGCGCACTCTCTTCCCGGTCGAGTCGCGACCGCTGGTGGCGACGATTGGCGTGGCCCTCGACGAAGCTTTCGGCTTCTACTACGAGGACAACCTGGACCTCCTGCGGGCCTGGGGCGCCCGACTGGTACCTTTCAGCCCGCTACACGATCGCCGGCTTCCGGCCGACGTCGGTGCGCTCTACGTCGGCGGCGGCTTCCCGGAGCTGTATGCGCGGGAGCTGGCAGCCAACGAGGCGATGGTGGCGGCGGTTCGCGCGGCGGCAGCCAGTGGGATGCCGATCTACGCCGAGTGCGGTGGGCTGATGTACCTCTCGGCGGGGATCGTCGACTTCGATGGCACTCGCCACCCGATGGTCGGCCTGGTGCCAGCCTGGTCAGCGATGGCGCGGCGCCGGCTCACTCTCGGCTATCGCGAGCTGCGGGCGCGCCTCGACACGCCGGTCTTGCGCCGGGGTGAGACCGCTCGGGGGCACGAGTTCCACTGGTCCGTCCTCGAGACGCCGCTACCATCCGAGGACGCCGCCTATGAGGTGGTGGCAGCGCCGGTGCCCCACGAGGGGTACGTGCGGGGCAACCTGCTGGCCTCCTACTGCCACCTGCACTTCGGCAGCAACCCGTCCCTGGCGCCAAACTTCGTCGCCGCCGCGGCGGGGGCTCCCCCTATCCTCACCTTTCCCCCAGTCGCGGGGGAAAGGGACCGGCG
>JACPQP010000077.1 GCA_016190465.1 Chloroflexota bacterium | reverse complement strand
GTTACGAAGTCGGCCTGCGCCGACTTCAGGAGCCCGCGAAGGCGAGCTTCGTAAAGGTAGCTCGCGACTTTAGTCGCCAAGCACCCGCCCCGCCGATACCTCCCCCTGCCCTCTCCCGCGCTGCGGGAGAGGGCAGGGGTGAGGACGCCCCCCTCTCCCACTGGGAGAGGGTTAGGGTGAGGGCGTACCCCGGTGCGCAGCCAGCTTCTCCGCGACAAACGCGGCGATCCGGGTCTGGAAGTGGCGCACGTCGAACTGCTCGGCGTGCCGCTGGATCGCCAGCGGGTCGTAGGCGCGGGGGGCGAAGCGCGCCAGCACCTCCACCAGTGCATCGGCGTCCGGCCGCTGGAAGAACTCCCCCGTCTCTCGCTCGACCACGGTCTCCAGCGCGCCGCCGGCTCGATAGGCGATGACCGGCCGGCCTGATGCCTGCGCCTCGATGGGCGTCAGGCCGAAGTCCTCCTCGCCGGGGAAGATGAAGGCCCGACAGCGCGCGTACAGGGCGGCCAGCGCGGCGTCGTCGACTCGCCCCAGGAATTCGATGGTCGGCCCGGCCAACCGTTCCAGCGCCGCGCGATCGCGTCCGCCGCCGACGACCTTGAGCTTGACCCCGAGACGATTGCAGGCCTGGATGGCCAGGTCGATCCGCTTGTACGGGATGAGGCGCGAGGCGACCAGAAAGTAATCGCCAATCTCCCGGCTGCGAGTGAATCGCCGCGTCTCGACGCCCGGATGGATGACCGGCGCGTGGCGACGGTAATACTTGGCGATGCGGTCGACGACCACGCGGGAGATCCCGACGAAGTGATCCACGCGCTGCGCGGCCACGTAGTCCCAGGCGCGCAGGAGGGTGAGCAGCGGGGCGAGCGCCACCCGCCGCCCCGGCCCATAGCTCTCCCGCCGGGCGTAGTCCGGGAAGCTCCAGAGAAACCGGGCGGGCGAGAGGCAATAGCAGATGTGGCAGGTTTCCGGCCGGGTCAGGACCCCGTAGCTGAACGCGCTCGAGTTGTTGATGACGACGTCGTACCCGGACAGGTCGAGTTGCTCGAACGCGAGTGGATACAGTGGCAGGAGCAGCGCTCGTCGGTCCCGAAGGAACGGCAGGCGCTGGAGGAAGCTGGCCCGAATGTCCCACGATCGGTAAGCCGCCGGCATCGTCCGGGGCCGGTAGACCGAGGTGTAGATCGGCGCATCGGGGTAAAGCTCGTGCAGATGCTCCAGCACCCGTTCGGCCCCACCATACTGGTTCAGCCACGAGCAGACAATGGCAACTTTCAAGCGTGTTCGGCCCCGAGCCTCACCCCCGGCCTCCTCTCCCGCGCTGCCGGAGAGGGGGAGAGGCGGGCGGTCGTGCCTCCCAGATCTGCAATCTGCAATCTCACATCTGCAATCCGTCAATAGGCTCCGACACCGAAGAGGACGGCTGGCACCGTCCGGACGAGGATCTTGAGGTCGAGCGTCAGCGACCAGTTCTCAATATACCAGATGTCCAGGAGCGCCATCTCGTCGAAGGGGATGTCGCTGCGCCCACTGACCTGCCAGAGGCCGGTAATGCCTGGCGACACCTCCAAGCGCCGGCGATGCCATTCCTCGTAGCGCTCGACCTCAAATGGGAAGCCGGGACGGGGTCCGACGAGGCTCATCTCGCCGCGCAAGACGTTGTACAGTTGGGGCAGCTCATCCAGGCTGAGGCGCCGGAGGATTCGGCCAACCCGGGTGAGCCGCGGATCGTTCCGCATCTTGAAGATCGGGCCACTGGCTTCGTTAAGGGCCATCAGCTTGTCCAACTCGCGCTCGGCGCCGACCCGCATCGATCGGAACTTGAAGAACGGGAACGGCTTCCCCCCTCGGCCGATCCGGGTCTGCCGGACGACGACCGGGCCGGCCGAGTCGAGCCGGATCGCGAGGGCGATGGCCAGCATCAGCGGCGCGAACAGCACGAGTGACCCCGCCGCCCCGACGAGGCCGAGCACCCGCTTGATCAGCAGGTCGCTCTCGCGAAGCGACACGTCGCGGAGACCAATCAACGGTATCCCATTGATTGGCTCGATGTCGACCTGGTTCAGACGCAACTGGTAGAAATCGGGGACGATCCGCACGTCAAGTCGCCGCTCCGCACACGAGAGCAGGATCTCGGCAATCTTCGCGTGCGAAGCCGAGGGGAGGGCGATGATCACTTCGTCGACCTCGTGCTTGGCGACCAGATCGGGAATCGTCTCGGCCGGGCCAAGGTACGGGACCCGTCCCAGATCGGTCGCGCGCTCATCGTCCACAAACCCGACGATTCGCAGCCCCAGGTGTGGCTGAGCGACGATGTTCTGGATGATCAGGCGTCCCTGCGCGCCGGCCCCGATGACCAGCACGCGAATGAGGCCCCGGCCGTGTCGCCACTGGTAGGTGCGATACGCCTGGGTCAGCAGTCGAGCGCTGGCAAGGAGTGCAACGATCGAGGCGATCGCGTAGATGAAGACGAGCCGCGAGTAACCGAAGGGGCGGAAGTAGAAGACCGCGACGATCGTGAGCGCGACCCCGACAAGCGTGCCCCAGAGGATCACCCCGAAATCGTCGACCAGGTTGTCCCGGCCGCGTCGGCTGTAGAGCCGCTGGGCACCGTAGACGACGGGCAATGCCAGGCTCAGGCCGAACTGGATCGGGAGATAGACGCCCCAGGGCAGGTAGTCCGCCTCGGCTACTCCCCGGCCCAGCTCTTGCTCGTAGCGCAGCCACCAGGCGAGCCAGAATGCCACGTTGATGAGGATGAAGTCGACCAGGATCCACGCCAACCCCGCCAGCAGCCGGCGTCGACGACCGCGCGGTCGCGATTCTACCGCCCGTGACGCCGCGCCGGAGGATGGCAGAATCGTCGCGCTGGACATCTACACGCTCTCCCGTTATACGCTCGCCCGTGCACTTTCATAGACGCTAATGGTGCGGGCCACGCTGGACTCCCAGGTGAAGAGCGTTGCTCGCCGGAGCCCACGCGAGCGCAGGTCGTCCGCGAGTCCGGGATCCTGGACAACGCGAATGATCGCCGCGGCCAGCGTGTCTACCTCGGTCGGGGCGACGAGCATCGCTGCGTCGCCCGCGACCTCCGGCAGCGCCGAGCAGTTCGAGGCAATCACCGGGGTCCCGCACGCCATTGCCTCCAGGATGGGGAAGCCAAACCCTTCCAGGAGAGACGGGTACACAAACACGCTCGCTCCGCAGTACCAGAACGGCTGATCCTCAAACGGCACGAAGCCAGCAAAATGAACCGCGTCCTCGATGCCCAGTTCTTTCACGAGCTGAAAACAGGGCGCGTCGCGCCAGCCACGGCCGCCGGCCAGAACCAGACGCTGGCGCAGCTCGCCACTCTGCCGGGCTCGAGCGTACGCCCGCAGCAGTGTCGTCACGTTCTTGCGCGGCTCCAGCGTTCCCAGGTACAGCACGTACTCGTCCACCACGCCCCGGCGGACCCGGAACTCGGCCAGCGCCGACTCACTTACCGGTCGGAAGGATGGCTCGACCCCGTTATACACGACATGGACCCGGTCGGCCGCAACCCCCAGTAGTCGCACGACATCCGCTTTCGTGGCCCCCGAAACCGCGATGATTCGATCAGCCCGGCGGGCCGACAGACGCGTCAGCATACCGAGGTACAGACGGTTCGCCCGGTTGAACGCATCCGGTAGCCGCAGGAAGCTGAGGTCGTGAACGGTCAGCACCTGCCGCGCCGACGAGACCAGAGGCGCCGCGTAGGCGGGTGAGTGCAGCACCTCGACCCGGTCACGCCACACCTCGATCGGCTGGAAGAGCTGTTCCCAGACCAATCGCCCCCAGGGGCCGCCGGTCGGCAGTCGAGCTGAACGCCAGACACAACCTGGCCGTGGCCCGAGTGCCGCCGGCACCGCGCCACCGGGATAGTAGACCGTGTAGTCGTGAGCCCCTGACGCGTGAAGCCCGGCCAGCAGGTTCCAGATGTACCGCCGGACCCCGGCGCTCCGATAGCTCGCCGCAAAGCTCAAGAGTTGGGCATTTACACCAACGCGCACGCTGTCATCTTACTCAATGCCCGCCGGGTTGTCTAGGTACGTAAGCTCCCTTCGGCGTACAGCTCCTCCCACAGCGAGCGGGCGAGGGCCGAGCCGATCTGCAACCGGCGCTCAATCAGGCGCGGCGTCAGCCCGGACTCCTGTCTGGCGAGCGCCCGCGCCTGCTGCGTCAGGGCCGCGCGGGCTGGGTCGGTATCGCGGCGAGTCACCGCGAACCACCGATGAGACGGTTCGTCAGCCAACGTCTGATCCATCGGCCAACGACGCCCAATCCCCCGCAACGTGCGCTCACCTACCCGGGGAACCTGTCCGCGTCGCAGCGCCTCTTTCGAGAAGTGCGGCCCATTCCTGAAACCGCACGGGCGCCGGGATGGGTCACCCCCACCGGCCTCGCAGTAAAGGAAGTCGCCACTACCCAGGAGTAACTCGGCGCCGGCCTCGCCGATGGCGCTGCGTGCCCTGTCAGAACGGGCCGCGGCTTCCGTGCGGAATGTGATCCGCGATCGAAGCTGGGCCGCGAGCAGGCCGGTCAGCGCCCGCGGTGTGGCGTCAGCAGCAGCCAGGAGCAGATGAACGCCCACGGTCGGACCGAAGGAGACGACGTGTTCCAGGGCAGGCTCCACGATGGCGCGCTCGGACGGGAGCAGCACACCGACGTCTTCGATCACCCCGACGATCGTCGGATTCTCCGACGGCGACCGGGCGTCGTCCGGGGTCGCCGTGTCGCCCCGTCGCCGTGTGGCCGCGTCGCCGTGTCGCCGGGCGACCTCACGTTCGAGCCGTCCGATGAGTGCAACCGCTTCGGGCGTCGTCGTCGCTGGATTGGCGAGCGCGTGCGGGGTGTCGGCAACCCAGGTGAGGGGCTGATCACTCGTGAGCCCGCCGACGACGAGGACGCGGAGGGACCTGGGGGGGACGGCCAGCAGCAGCCCTGCCAGCAGCGCGGTGAACAGATCGGACCGCTCGTCGCG
>JACPQP010000078.1 GCA_016190465.1 Chloroflexota bacterium | reverse complement strand
TCAGGAATCAGTGATGCGTCACTCGTCACGGCAGGAATCCGGTGGAGAAGTCCCGCCGGAGCGCCGTCCGCCTTCAGGAGCGGGCCCGTGGCTGCAATGGCGGGTGGCCGCCTTGCGGAGCTCGTCGCCGACGGCGCGGATCGACGCCGTCCGACGGCTCGGGGAGAGTGAGTAGCCACGCGCGGTGCCGCACCTCGCGGCGCTGGTGGGCGATGTGCCGCTCCTGGGCCCGCGGATCGTGATTGCGCGGCTGGTGTACGCGGCGCTGGGGATCGCGTCGCCGCAATCGTGGCAATTCGGCGACGAGCGGGTCGACGTTCGGGTCGCGGCGGCCGAGGCCCTCGGACAACTGGGGGGCGAGCGCGCCGCCGGCGCGCTGGTGAAGGCGCTGGGCGACGAGTCGCCGCAGGTTCGCACCGCGGCGGCACGGGCGCTGGCGCAGACCGACGTCTCACCGGACGAGATCGCCATCGCTCGCGCGCTGGCCCAGGTGGCGGGCGCCGCTTCGGGCCAGGAGATCCGGCTCCTGGCATTGCGGGTGCTGGGCGAGCAGGCGCGCGGGGTGGTCGATCGAGCGATCCGGGAGGCGACGCGAAGGTTCACCCGGGCGCTCGGCAGCGGCGACCCCGATGCCCGCCTGGAGGCGGTGGCCGGGCTGTATCGCCTGCGGATTCGGCCATCGCCGACCGTCGTCGACTGGTTGCTGGTGAACCTGGACGCCCCGGATCCGCTGCTGCGGGTGGAGGTCGCCAAACTGCTCACGCTGGGGGAGCCGGAGGCTCGCCAACGCCTCCTCCAGCGGCTGCGCGAGCACTTGAGCGCGGAAGACTGGCAGACGCGCCGGACCGCGCTGATCGGGCTGCGCGAGCTGGCGATGCCCGAGGCGTTCGACGATCTCGAAGACTCGTATGAGCGGGAGGAGTTTGCTCCACTGCGTGAGCTTGCACTGGTGGGCGCGATGGCGACCGGCGTCGAGGCCGCGCGGGGCCTGGCCCGGCGGGCGTTCGAGTATGACCACTCCGCGCGGGTGCGGGCCTGCGCCCGCAAGCTATTGGGATTGGACTGAGAAACCGGACCTCACCCCCTACCCCCCTCTCCGACACGGAGAGGGAGGCACCGTCACCCCCCTCCCCGCGTCGGGCAGGGTTCAGGAACGGCGGGCAGGGGGGAGAGGTCCCACTCGGGAAGGGACGGAGGCGCGATGAATAACGCCACCACGGAAACCAAACCCGTCCGGCAGATGACGGACGACGAGTTGTTCGAGTACGCCGGCGCGCGATGGAAGCAGCTCCGTCGCCGGTGGTATGTCCGCTACTGGAAGCGGATCGTCTTTCTGACGCTTTTTGTGCTGTTTCTGGGGCCGGCGACGATGCAGGGCCTCGGGCAGGCCAGCGTGGGGCTGGCCGGGGCCTGGCAAGAGAACCCGGGCAGCGTGATCATCCAGATTGGCATGCTGGCGTTCCAGCTCGCCTTCGCCATCCTCTTCATGATCATCCAGTTCGTCGCCATCTTCTGGTTCCTGGGCCGCCCGCGGGTCTACTGGGTGATGCCCGGCGAGACCGGCGTTGGCTTCAAGGACTACAAGGGCAACCCCGAGGTGCTCGAATCCGCGAGCCGCGTCGTCCGGCTGCTTCACGAAGTCAAGCGGTTCAAGATGGCCGGCGGCGTGCCCGTCCGCGGCCTTCTCCTGGTGGGGCCGCCCGGCACGGGCAAGTCGTACCTGGCCCAGGCGATCTCGACCGAGGCCGGCGTGCCGTTCGGCTACCTCTCGGCCCCCAGCATCCAGGGAATGTTCTGGGGCATGGACGTGCTCCGGGTGTGGTCCCTGTACCGCAAGGCCCGCAAGCTGGCCGGCGAGTACGGTGCCTGCATCCTGTTCATCGATGAGATCGACGCGATTGGCGCTTCCCGCATGCGGCAGGGGCAGGGAATGGGCCTCGGCGGCATGATGATGGGCGGCGGCTCGGGCGCCCTCAACCAGCTCCTCAACGAGATGGATCCGCTGCCGCGGGACGACTCCTGGCGGGCCAAGCTGCTGCGGTCGCTCGGCATGAAGAAGGGCAAGGCGGAGATCCCCGTCGTGCTGACGATGGGCGCGACGAACGCTCCCGATGCGCTCGACCTCGCGCTGCTGCGACCCGGCCGGTTCGACCGCAAGGTCACGGTCGACCTCCCCTCCGCCGACGGCCGGCGCGAGATCCTGGAGTACTACCTCTCGAAGGTGAACCACGACCCCAACCTGCCGCTCGACAAGATGGTCCACGACACGATCAGCTACACGCCGGTCGCGATCAAGCACGTGGTCAACGAGGCGCTGATCGTCGCCCACTTCGATGGGCGCGACGTGCTGACCTACGATGACTTCAGCCGGGCCCGCGAGACCCACGAGTTCGGTCTGGCGCAGCCGATCCCGACGATGACCGCGGAAGATCGCCGTCGCCTGGCCTACCACGAGGCCGGGCACGCCTTCGCGATGTTCGTTCTGCTCGAGCGCTTGCGGGTGAGCCACGTGACGATCGTGCGTCACGGTACCGCGCTCGGTTTCGCCGCGCCCAAGCCAAAGGAAGAGATCCACACGATGACGCGAGAAGAGCTCCTGGCGGAGATCCAGGTCACGCTTGCCTCCCGCGCCGCCGAGCAGCTCTTCCTGGGCACGGAGCTGAGCGGTGTGGTCAGCGATCTCCAGCAGGCAACCCACGCCGCGCTCGGGTACATGGGCGTCTATGGCATGGGCGGAACGTTCCTGTCGGCCATCACTCTCAACGGGCCGACGCCCGAGATGAAGAAGGCCGCCGACAGGCTGCTGAACGAGCAGTTCGCGCTGGTGAAGGCGACGATGGAGCAGCACCGCGACGCGGTGGCGGCCCTCGCCGAGGGGCTGTTGCAGCACTCGGACCTCACGGGGGATCAGGTCCTGGAGATCTGCTCGCAGTCCGGACTGGCCGCCGGGATGTACGCCCGGCGTCTGGCCTCTAAGGTGACGATCGAGGCTGAGAGCGCCAGGGAGCAGAAGAAGCGCGAAGAGGAAGAGGAGCAGCCCAGGGCCCTGCCGGTTCCGGCGGCGACTGGAGGCGATCAGCCGGGCGGAGGAGACGGGTCCACCGGGTGGGGTGACGAAGCCCGATTGCATTTGGGGGTGGCATCTGCTACACTGGTCCCAGATCGGTGATCGTGCCGACGATCGTCGCCGGGCGACCGCTGGTAGGTGACCGGACGTCGCGGAGGGGAGTTGCATGCTGGGTCTCGGACCTACGGAGTTGATCATAGTCCTGGTGCTGGTGGTCATCATCTTCGGCGCCGGGAAGCTGCCGGATATTGGTAGCGCGCTGGGCCGGAGCATTCGCGAGTTCCGGTCCACGATGCGGGAAGAGGAGCCGGACCAGGCTGCTCCAGAGCTGGAGTCTCCGAAGCCTCAGGAGCCAAAGCCGGGTCCGTAGGATCAGCGCCCGCGGAGCCTGTCAGCCGTTCCATGGCGGAGCCGAAAGGCGGGGTTGTGGAACGGCTTTCTTCTTCAGTGCCCCCTGCCGGGATGTGGAGATGCCCTGGCAGGGCGTCTCCTGGCTTCGCCAGGGGTGGGGGCACCAATGCCCAATCAGTGTCCCGCCCGGGCGGGGGGTTGGGGGTGTCCCCCAGGACTCATTCCACCGTGGCGGGGAGGCAGGGCACCAATACTCAATCGGTGCCCTGAGTCTGCACAGGGGACATCATGATCTCTGTTGACGAGGCCCGTGAGCGGATCCTGAGTATGGTCAGCCCGCTCGACGTGGAAGAGAGACCACTGCTCACGCTGCTCGGCCACACCCTGGCCGAAGACGTCCGGGCAACCTTCAACATCCCGCCTCACGACAACGCCGCGATGGACGGCTACGCCGTCCGCGACGCCGACATCGCCGGTGCGTCGTCGGCCACGCCACGCACGCTACGAGTGATCGGCGAGGTCGCCGCGGGCCAGGCGCCAGCGGTCGCGGTGGCGTCAGGCGTGGCCGTTCGGATCATGACCGGCGCCCCGCTACCGGAGGGGACGGAGACCGTCGTCCCCTTTGAGCTCACCCGGGAGATGCTCGACACGCCGACTCGAGGCAGCGGCCAGGTGGCGGTGTGCGGTGCGCCGCCACCGGGCGCCAACATCCGTTGCGCTGGCGAGGACGTCCAGGTGGGAGAGACCATCCTCCGGGCCGGGACCGAGCTGCGGCCCGCCGAGATTGGCGTGCTCGCCTCCCTCGGGCTGGCGAAGGCGCGAGTGGTGCGCCGACCACGAGTGGCCATCCTCTCCACCGGCGACGAGCTCCTTCCTCCGGGCGAGCCGCTCGCCCCGGGCAAGATCTACGACGCCAACACCTACGCGCTGGCGACACTCGTCCAGCGCTACGGCGGCGTCCCGGTCGTCCTCGGCATCGCGCACGATCAGATCGACGACCTTCGTGCGAAGGTGCGCCTTGGTCTGGATGCCGACCTGCTGATGACCTCGGCCGGCGTGTCGAAGGGCAACTACGATATGGTCAAAGACGTGCTTGCCGCCGAGGGCGAGATCGCGTTCTGGCAGGTCGCTATGAAGCCGGGTCGCCCGCTCGCGTTCGGCCGGATCGGCGCCGTACCCCACATCGGACTGCCGGGCAATCCGGTGGCGTCGATGATCGCCTTCGAGCAGTTTGCCCGGCCGGCTCTACTCAAGATGCAGGGCAAGTCCCGTCTGCGCAAGCCCGAGGTCCCGGCGGTGTTCCACGGCGAGGCGAGCAACCGCGACGGGCGGCGCTGTTTCCTGCGCGTCCGGGTCGAGCTGCGTGATGGCGAGTACCAGGCGACGCTGGCCGGCGCGCAGGGCTCGGGGATCCTCTCCTCGATGGCCCTGGCCAACGGGCTGGCCGTCATCCCCGAGCACATCCGGCACGTGACCCCTGGCGACCGTCTCTCCGTCCAGATGGTCGACTGGCCCGAGGAATAAACGGGGTGTCGCACTCCATCGTCGAGTATGGTTTGGAGGACGCGCCTCGCGTTGCCGAGATGTGGCGGGCGAGCCAGAGTGGATGGCCGGGCGGCGTAAACCACGCGATGGTCACCCGCGACGGCATCGAGCGCCGGGTGCGGAACACCCGCAACCTGGCGATCTTCCTGGCCAACGCCGACGGGAAAGTGGTCGGCTGGTGCAACCTGACCCGCGAGTTCTCCGAGCCCCAGCACGCCTACATCCACGTGCTGAACGTCGTCCCGGAGTACCACGGCCAGGGGATCGGCCGCGACCTGCTTCGCGCGGCGTTTGATCGCGCGATGGCGCTGGGCTTCCGCCGCCTGGATCTCCACACCTGGTCGGGGAACCGCGGGGCGATCCCGCTCTACAAGCGGATGGGCTTCTTCTGGACGCCGGGTACGCGGGTGAAGATGCAGAACTACCTGCCGACCGTGCTGCGCTCCCACCTCGTCGAAGCGTTCCTGGCTGGCGCCGACTGGTACCGGGCCCTCCGTCAGCCGACCGAGCTGGTTGAGGACGACCATCAACTGGACGGCCGGCCGGTGTACGCCTACGTGTTCGAGCGCGATCAACGCCGCCTGCGGATCGTCGTCGACCGCGGCTCCGAGGAGGTGCTCGCGGTGGATGGTCCGGGCTTTACCGTCGGGCTGATCGCGCCGACGCAACTGGCCATCGGCAGGACGGCCTGGGCCCGGTGCTCGGTCGAGACAACCGAGGAGATCGTCGCCGGTCCCGGTGCCCTCTGGGCGGATGGCGTGCTTGCCGCCGAACGTCGGGTCATTGGGACAGCGCGTCCGGAGGCGTGCGGGCAGCTTGAGGATCTCCCCCTGGCCGCTGGCGCCAGAGGCAACGGCCGGATCCAGGCCGAGCTCCTGGTGGCCGGCTGTCCCCTCCACCTGGCCGCGGCCGTCGAGGGGGTGGCGCCCCTGGCGGTCGTGCCCCGGGAGCGCATCTGGGCTGTCCGGGGGGCGAACACCGGGTTCGCCCCTCCGGGACGTTTTCCGGTGGACATCCGGAACCACACGGACGCGATCCGGATGATCTCGCTCCGCTGTCTGGCGGATGACGCGCTGGAAGTTGGCGGCGAGCCGGGACCAGTCTCGGTGGCCGGTGGGGAGACCAGGACCGTGGTTGTCGAGGTGCAGGCGCGCCGGACCGGATGCCATCGCCTTCGCCTGGTGGCGCACGCCGACAACGTGGATGGGGTACCGGGCAGTGCAGACGTGGTGGTCGCCGCGCCCGCGTTCGGCGAGGTCCTCGCGTACACGATTGGCGACGAGACCGTGCTCGAAGGCGAGCGAACGCGCGTCGCCGTGGCCAGGGTCGGGGGCAGGGTCACGATCTTCGACGGGGTGAGCAACCGCCAGGCGGCCACGGTCGACCTGCTGGTCGGGCCGCCGTACTGGCCGAGCGAGACGGCTGCCTGCGCGGGCGAAGTCAGTACGCTCGCCACGGGATGGACGGTGCCCGAGGTGCGCCACGTCATTCCGGTGCCGGAGCTCCCCGGCGTGCGGCTCGAACGACGAGTCGCGCTGGAAGCCGGGGGGCGGGTTCAGATCGGGGCCACCGTCCATAATGGGTCCGCCAATCCGATCGAGCCGGGCCTGCGGTGGGTTGTCAACCCCGCCAGCCCGGCGCGCGAGGTCCTGGGTGAGCCGCACGTCGCCATTCCCCTCGGGGCCGGGCTGGTCGTCTCCCCGGCGATCAACTTCCCGGACCTGCCCGAGGCGGCCATCGGCCCGGAGGAGTTCGCCGAGAACTGGCTTGCCTACCAGGACCGGGACAACGTCGTCGGGGTGCACTGGCGGCACGCCGACCGCATCGGGTGGGACGATTGGCGTGGCCCGACGCTGGTCCGGGACGGTGGCCTGATTCCGCCCGGCGGCCACCGGGAGCTCGAGCCGATCGAGGTGTGGGCCGGTGCGGGTGACTGGCGCGTTGCCCGCGCTCAATGGTACCTCGCACCCGCCGATCACCTCGTCCCGGCGAGCCCCCTCCGGATCGCTCTGAACCCGGCCGTCCTGGTCGTCGGTCCGGGCCATCCCGGGGGCCAGACCGCGGGCGTTCGCTGTGACCTCGCCGTCAGTAGCGAGCGGCGGCGCCCATCCGACGTCCGCGTGGAGGTCACGACCACGGACGGGGTGCGAGCTGAAGAGTGGACGGCCACCCTCCCCCGGGTCGTTCGGGGTCAGCCGGCCACGGTCTCGTCGTCGCTGCTCCGCATATGCGATTCGCCCGGAATGGACACGCTCACTGTTCGAGCGACGAGCAGCGTGGACGGGACCGTCCGCGAGGTTCCCGTCGTCCGTCTGGCGCGGGGCGCGGACGGCTGCTCGGTGCGCGAGGAGGTCGACGAGGGGCGCTCGCTCGTGTCGATCGACAACGGGTGGGCGACGCTGCGCATCGCCCCCGATTTCGCGGGGACGGTGGTCGGCTGGGTCCACGGCGGCATCAACCACCTGTTCACCGCGTATCCCAGGAGCGACGTCTACGCCTGGTTCGGCCCCTGGTTCGGCGGCATCGGACCTTCGCTGTCATCGCCGGACGACGACACGACCGGGCGGCCGGGGCTGCTCGCGCGCGAGGCGTGGAGCCGGGAGCCGGTTCGGGAGCGGCGCGGCGAGCGGATGTGGGCCGGCGTGCGGCTGTGGGCGCGGCCCGCAGTGCTGCCCTGGCTGGGGGTGGAGGTTGAGTACCTCACCCTGCCGGGCAGCGCCCTGTTGCTCGCGACGCTCAAGCTCGCGAACTCCGGACCGAGTGGCCAGGCGTGTCAGGCGGGGTTCAACGCCTTCGTCCAACCGGGCGGGACGCGCGCCGGAGCCGCCTTCCACTGGTCGCCCGACCGTGCCCCCTACGTCCCACAGCGATTCCAGGCTGATTGGCTGCGCGGCAACCGCTGGGCCGCGGTCGAGGGCGCCGGCGCGACCATCTCGGCGACGGCGCTCACCTCGGAGACCCGGGTCAGCGGGCTGGCGATCGGCGAGAGGGGCGCCGACCTCTTTGTCTCGGCGCGTCCGACGATCGAGGCCGGCGCGTCATTCGAGCTGGCCGTCCTCTTCGCGCTGGCGAGCGGCGCGGAGGAGGCGCGGCGGTACCGGTTGCTGGGCGGAGCCGCGCCGATCTAGGGCGATCAGCCTGGGCACGGGAGATGCGAGAGTGCTACAATCGATTCCGAACCGTGATGTGCCGACAGAGGAGCAGCGGGAGGAGCAAATGGCCCGGCCAGAGCGCGTCGTCCTGACCTACGAGGACTACTGCCAGCTACC
>JACPQP010000102.1 GCA_016190465.1 Chloroflexota bacterium | reverse complement strand
TCGCCCAGCACCTCGCCCGCTCGTGGCGCGGGTGCCAGATCATTTCGCGAGCATCCATCAGTCGCCGGGCACCCCCACTCGCCGCGATACCTACCCTTGTGAAGGGAGAGGGGGCGAGGGGGTGAGGACGGGCTATTCCACAATCACATCCACCTGCCCCTCACGCCCCAACACCTCGACGCTCGACCCGCGGATCAGGAGGTCGACTCGCGCGGCGCCGACCGCCAGGTTGCCCATCCGGACCTCCCGGAGCCAGTCGGGCAGGTGGGGCCGGAGGTACAGGCGCCGCTTGCTCGCGTCGGCCCGGGCGCCGAGCAGGGTGACCAGGAACTGGATCACGCTGCCCGCGGCCCAGGCCTGCGGGCTGCACGAGACCGGGTATTCGGGTGGGCTCGTGCGGTAACGATCGTCGCGCGAGAAGCCGCAGTAGAGCTCGGGCATCCGGTAGTACCGGAAGTGCAGCCCGGCCTCGTAGACACCGGTGATAATCTCGGCGGCCTCGCGGTCGTAGCCACACCGGCGCAGCCCGGCGGCGATCAACGAGTTGTCGTGGGGCCAGATCGAGCCATTGTGGTAGCTCATCGGGTTGAAGTTGGGCGACAGGCTGCTGAGGGTCCGGATTCCCCACCCGCTGAACAGGTCGCCGCTCATCAACCGCTGCACGACTAGCCGGGTGTGATCCTCGTCGAGCAGGCCCGACCACAGAAGATGGCCCACGTTGGAGGTGACCACGGGCACCGGGCGTTTCTCCGCGTCCAGCGCCTGGGCGTAGAACTGCTCGTCGGGGAGCCAGAACGCGGCCTCGACGCGCTGGCGGAGCAACTGGGCCTCCCGGGTCAGCCGTTCGGCGTCGGCTTCGCGTCCTCGCCGACGGAAGAGCCGCGCCAGCCGCATCTTGGCATCGAAGACGTAGCCCTGCACCTCGATGGCGGCGATGGGCGGCTCGGCCAGCCGCCCATCGGGGAATTGGACCGCGTCGTAGGAATCCTTCCAGGACTGGTTGCGGATGCCGCGCGTCGAGCGGGTTCGGTACTCGATCAGCCCGTCGCCGTCGAGGTCGCCACAGCAGTCGATCCATTCCAGGGCGCGCTCGACGTGCGGGAGAAGGTCCTGGTAGAGTTGATCGTCGGCCAGCCAGTCCATCGTCTCGGCGAACAGCACGATGTACAGCGGCGTCGAGTCCACCGAGCCGTAGTATGGGGTATGGGGCACCTCGTTGCGGAGCGCCATCTCGCCCCGCCGGATCTCGTGCATGATCTTGCCGGGCTCCTCGTCCCGCCAGGAGTTGTCCTGCTTCCCCTGGTTCGCGGCGAGGTAGCGGAGCGCGCCCCGGGCCAGGCCGGCGTTGAGCGACAGCGTCTGATAGGCGGTGATGATCGCATCCCGCCCAAACGCCGTGCCAAACCACGGGATACCGGCCATCGGGTAGTAGCCGGCGTCGCACGGCGAGCTCAGCCCCCGGAGATCGACCTGGCTGCGGTAGATCATCTCGGTGAACAGCTCGTTGTCGGCGCTGATGCGAGTCGAGCTCGCGCCCCAGACGTCGTACGACTCCTTGACCCGGCGCACCGAGACGTCGAACGTGGCGCGAGCGTAGTGGCGCTCCAGGCCCTGGAGCGCCGGCGAGACGTAGAAGGTGAGCATATACGGGCGATCCGGCTCGAGCACCAGGGGAAACGACACCCGGGCGCCCGGAGGCGCCTCCTCGACGATCCCAAAGCGGTAGAGGGCGCCCTCCAGGGGCTCGGCGAGTCGTCGCTGGAACTCGTCCGCCGTCACCAGCTCCCGCTCGGCGGGCGTCTGATCGAAGACCAGGTTCGTCTCGCGTCGCACCCCGTCGAGGCCGAGGTAGTGGAGGGTGATGGTATCGTCGGCGCAAGCGGGCGTGAGCGGCTCCCCACCACAGGCGGGATCGAAGATCTGGCCGCGCGCTTCCCGATGGAAGCCCCGGATGTCGAACATGTCCCGGAAATCGGCGGCGAAGGTGATCGACAGCGTGATCGGCACCGGAAACTGGTTATAGTTGAACAGCCCGATCCGCTCTTTCAGGGCGCCGCGCTCGATGAACCGGTCCCGCCGGACGCTGATCGTCTGTGGCGGCACCGGGCGTCCATCCTCCAGCACGAGGGTCGGGTTGGTCAACTGGATGTTGGCCATATAGTTGTGCTCGGCCGACGAGCTGAGCCGCAACAGCCGCTGGCCGTTGATCGACGTCTCGAGGACGCTCAGGAATCGGGTATCGAGATAGTAGAGGCCCAGGCCAACGGTGTTGCCAAAGGGGATGTCGCCGATATCGTCACAGACCAGGAAGGCGCTGTCTTCGGCCAAGACGATTCTTTCCATATCATCGGAATTCTAAGCCCGTGGCCCGGGAATCGCAAGGGTGGCCTGTTCGCTTGCTCTATCTCACTATTTCACGCTATGGCGCGATCACGCGCTGCCCTTCCTTCAGCCCTTTCGTGATCTCGGTCATCGCCTCGTCGGAGATGCCGATCTCGATGTCGACCTCTTTCTTCAGGCGTCCCTCGCCGGTCAGCCGCACGAAGCGCCGACCGCCAAACGTCCGGATCGCGGTGTTGGGCAGGATCAGGACGTCGTCCTTCTTGAGCGTGGCGATCGACACGTTGACCAGGTCGCCCAACTCCAGCGTCTTGACGATCTCTGGCGGAGCGTCGATGTTGAGTCGAACGGTCCGCTGGTCGGAGGCAAGCTGTGGCTCGTTGGACTGGGTCGTGGCGGGCACCTTGAGGATTTTCGCCGGGTACTTCTGCGTCGGGTAGGCCGTGAAGATGATCTGGGCCTCCTGGTCCAGCTTCACCTTGGTCAGGTCGGCCGGACTCAACTCGATGGCGACCTGGAAGCTCTTCGGGTCGGCGATCGTCACGACGGGCGTGTAGGCGTTCGCCACCTCGCCCTCCCGACTGCTGGTGACGAAGACGACGATTCCGGCAAACGGCGCCTTGATCTGGGCCAGCGCCAACTGCGCCTGCAACTCCTCGAGGGTGAGTCGGGCGAGCTCGACCTGCTTCTTCTGGATCTGGATGTCGTAGTCGCCGCCCTTCGCCGCGATATTCAGCTTCAACTGCCACTGGGACCGGGCGGCGTCGACGGCGGCCCTGGCGCTGACGACCGATCGCTCGGCGGCTTCGACATCGATCATCTTCGGCCCACCGATCAGTTGCTGCTGGCGCGCGCGCGCGGTCGCCAGCGCGGCGCGCGCGCTGGCCACGTTCTTCTCCGATGCGTCGACGTCTTCCTGGCGTGGCCCGCTCTTGAGTCGATCGAGTTCGACCAGTGCGCGGTCGAGAACGGTCTGGACAGCCGCGAGGCTCGCCTCGTAGCGCACGCAGGTCGCGGTCTTCGGCTGCGCGCCACAGTTGCGATCCCGGTCGATCTGAGCGCCCCAGCGGTCGTTGCGCGCCTTCTCCACGGCCAGCTCGGCGGCCCGGATCGCGTCCTCCGTCGGGCCGGCCTTCAGCTTCGCCAGCGCATTCTCGGCGGCCCGCAGATCGGCCTCGGCCTTGACGACCGCTTGATCGGCTGCGGAGAGATCGGCGGCAGTCGCACCCCTCTTGAGCTGCTCCAACTGCGCGACCGCCCGGGCGTGGTCCGCCTCGGTTCGGGCGAGCGCAGCGGCCGCCGCGGCGACATCGCTGTCGCTCGACGATCGGTCCGCGGCCTGAGCGAGCCGTAGTTCGGCGACCTCGGTGTTCACCTTCGCCTGAGCCAGGCGTGTCTTCAGGGTCGCCGTGTCCAGCTCGGCGAGCAGGTCTCCCTCTTTCACCTTCGCCCCGGTCTCGACGTAGAGCTTGCTCAGCCGGCCGGATTGCCTGAAATACAGGGTCGCCTCCTGGCTCGCGGCGACCCGGCCGAGCCCCTTGACGGACTGGACGATGCTCCCCCGCACGGCCTCATAGACCGGCTTGTTGGACTCCGCCGGGGTCGGCAAGGGGGTCGGGGTCGGGTAGTCCTCCGCCAGCTCGGTGCAGCCCGCGGTGACCAGGGTCACCGCCAGCAGGACGGTGAGCAACCAGATGGCTTGCCAGCCAGATCTCCACCCGCGTAGTCGGACACTCACTCGCGCTCTCCTCCGTGGTGCGCATCGTTTTGAGCCGCTCCAACTGGCAAACTACCCGATGCGCTGGTTGTTGAGTTGCCCCCATTGTACTCATCGAGTTGCGTTCTGACAAGGGAAGCGCCCGATGCGACCGATGGTTTTCCATCGCGGTGCTCTGCCTCGGAAGCCCAAAGATGGTACAATTGCAGCACGAGATAACGCTCAGTTTCCGACAGGGAGGACCGTGGCGCCGCCGAGCGTCATCGCCATCGATGGCCCGGCCGCGGCCGGGAAGAGCGCGCTGGCCGAACGATTGGCCCGCGCGCTCGGATACGTGTTCTTCGATTCGGGCGCGCTCTATCGCGCGGTCACCTGGGCAGCCCACCAGCATGGCGTCGATCCGCGCGACGAGGCCGGGCTCGCCAACCTGGCGCGGCGACTGGACATCCGGATCGAGCCATCGGACGGATCGGGGCGACACGCGTACCGGGTCCTGGTCGATGGCCGGGACGTCACCGCGTCCCTGTTTCAGCCGGAGATCGATGCCCGGGTGTCCGTGGTCTCGGCGCATCCCCGGTTGCGGCAGGTGTTGCTGCCGCTCCAACGGCAGATCGCGGCGCGCGGGGGCGTGGTGATGGCGGGGCGCGACATCGGGACGGTCGTCTTGCCCGACGCACCACTCAAGCTCTTCGTGCGGGCCGGCGCGGCGACCCGCGCCGGCCGGCGCTACGAGCAGTTGCGGCGGCGCGGGGTGGACGCCGATCTCGCGACCGTCCTGGCCGAGATGGAACGGCGAGATCGCCTCGACAGTGGGCGCGCGGTGGCGCCATTGGCGATCGCGCCCGATGCCGTGGTGATCGACTCGGATCAGTTGTCGCTCGACGAGGAGCTTGCCCTGGCCTTGCGGCTGGTTCGCCAACGGGATCCCTGAAGCTCCCTCCGAGATTGCAGGTTGTTCGTCGTCAGTTGCCAGTACGCAGTTCTCAGTAGTCCGGGGTCGTGACTGGGAACGGACCTCACCCCCTGGACCCCTCTCCGACGCGGAGAGGGGGGACGGGGCCGGACCTCACCCCCTGGCCCCCTCTCCGACGC
>JACPQP010000092.1 GCA_016190465.1 Chloroflexota bacterium | reverse complement strand
CGCTCGTAGTGGTCGCCGATGAGATGGACCGTGCCGCGGTCGTCGAGCCGCTTGACGAGCTTGCCGGTGCCGTCGTAGGCCAGCCGGAGGATCGGCCGGGCCGGGTTCCCCAACAGCACCGGCCGGCCGCGGGGGTCATACCTCACGTTCGTCTCCCCGGTCCGCTCCCAGACTTCGGCCGTGACCTGCTCGCCGGTCGGCGCTGGCCCGACGAGCTCCCCAGGGGTGCGGCGCCCATTGGAGCGGGCGGAGGCGATCTCGCCACTCCGGTTGTACCGGTAGGAGACCCGCTCGCCGTCGGGATAGGTCAGGGCGCTGACGCGGCCGCGGTCGTCGTACGCGTAGCCCGTCCAGTATTCGTGGCTGTCGAGCCCACGCAGCTCGCGGACGACCCGGCCGGCGGCGTCGTAGAAGTACCGGCTGAAGCCGGCGCCGTCCCACATCTCCGTCAGCTTGCCCCGGGCGGTCTCCGCGTCGAGGCCGGGGACCGAGTAGCGGCCGTATTTCCGCACCACGCGCGCGGCCAGGTCGGGCCGGAGCGTCTCGTACCGTTCGACCCAGCCCCGCAGGTCCAGCGGGTCGGCCAGCTTGACGACCCGCGCGCCGGCGACGATGGGTCCCTCGCTGAACTCCGGCAGCGCCTCGAGGTCGGCTGCCCGGTACAGCTCGGCGATGGCCGCGCGGAGCTGCGTGAAGTGGACCGCCCGGATGGGGGTGAGGCCGGCCACGAAGGTCGGGTCGTCGTCCGTGCGCCCTATCCAGCCGACGGGCGCCAGCTCCACTCCGACCCGGTGCGTGTCGACGGTCGACCGGATCTCGACCAGGTCGAAGATGGTGACGAGGCTCTCGCTGGCCCTGAGCGTCACCGTCCAGGCCAGGGGCCAGTGCTCGCGTTGCCGCGTCATGGCGCCTCCTCAGGTAGCCGTCGGGTGCCGGGCGATTGATGAACCTTAACCAATTGATCGGGTATTCGGCACGTAGGGGCGCAATTCATTGCGCCCCGAACCGGGTTGTCGTCGGCTCGGTCCCATGGCGGACGCCCCGGCCCATGCACGTGGAACCGGGCGCAATGATGAACCTTGCTGAATTATTCCGGTACAAGCAGCCGTTGTCGCCGCCCTGATGAAGGCTAACCAATTGTTCGGGTATTCCGTAGGGGCGTATTGCCATACGCCCCGGTCTCCGTGCCCGGCGTTGTCCTCCCCCTGGACGCGGAACCGGGCGTATGCAATACGCCCCTACGACCGGTCCCGGTGTACCCGATCAATTTGTTAACCTCCATTAGGGCGGCGGCCCGGAGGCGATTACCCGATTAAGCTGTTCAGGTTCCTAGCGCGGCCCCTGGCCGCAACCAAAACCGGGGGTGTTCCATGGCCCCCCTTTGTGGCAGAATAGCGGTTCGTGCGGCGTTCTGGGACGCCACAACCGGCCCTTTCGGCCTTGAGACGAACGGCTTTGCGACGAGGGAGGCCATGGAACAGTTTCTCAGTATACACCAAGGCGCCGTGGTTGGGACGCTGACCATGTTTGACCGCATCATCTTCAAGGGGTACCTGACGCGCCTGTTCATGGGCAAGGCCTTCGAAGTGTTCCTGAGCAAACAAGGCGTGCTGCTGAAGAACTTCGGCGCCTACGTCGAGCAGACGACCGCGGAGTTGAAGACGGACGTGAAGAAGCTGGCCCAGCAAGCAGGCCGCCCGTACGTCTACCTGGATTCGGCCGTGACGAAAGCCAAGGGGCGCTCGAAGGAGGACCTGGCCCGTTCGATTGCCGAGGCGGACGGCATCACCGACGGGCTCATCTGTATCTTGGCGACCGTAGAAACCTGTAGCTCCTTCGGCGTGCGCAAGAACCCCACCACCCAGAAGCTCGCAATCGAGCGCCAGCGTCGGAAGTGTCTGCACTTCTACTTCTACTACTTCGATGCCGAGTTCGGCTTCCTGCCCATCCGGTTGCAAAGCTGGTTTCCCTTTACGATCCAGGTCTACGTCAATGGCCGGGAATGGCTCGGCCGCGAACTGGCGCGAGCGGGCATCCCCGCTGAGCGCTACGAGAACGCCTTCCTGCAGATCGCCGACCTCGCGGCAGCCCAAGCGCTGGGCGACCATTTCGCCCATCGGGAATGGCCTCGGGTTCTGGATGCCCTAGCCCGACGGGTCAATCCGAAGCTGGCGCTGGTCGAAAACGCCGGTTTCGGCACCTACTACTGGGTCATCGACCAGTGTGAGATCGCCACCGATGTGATGTTCCATGACCGCGCTCGTCTCCTGGACATCCTCCCCGACCTGCTCCAGGGGGCGCTGCTGGCCTTTTCCGCCCAGGATGTCCTGCGGTTCCTGGGGCGCAAGCTCCACGGGAACTTCCAGGCCGAGGTGACCAGCGACCTGAAGAAGAGGCCGGAAGGCTGGCGGGTCAAGCACTTCCTGGCGGGGAACTCGCTCAAGATGTACGACAAGTTCAGCGTGTTGCGCATTGAGGCCACGATCAACAATTCGCGTGAGTTCAAGGTTCTCCAGGTGACCGGCGACGAGCGGCGATGGGTGCCGATGAGCAAGGGCGTGGCCAACATGTGGCGCTACTACCAAGTGGCCCTCCAGGCAAACCAGCGGTATCTGAACGCCTTGGCGAACGTCCAACTCAAAGGCGAGGCCGTCCGCGAACTCGACGACCTGTGCCGGAGCCAGACCAAGGATGGCAAGCGCTTCGCCAAGTTCAACCCGGTCGCCCCAGCGGATGCCAAGCTCTTTGCGGCGGCGATGGCCGGCGAGCATCTCCTCAACGGTTTTCGAAACAATGACCTCTGTGCGCGTCTGTATGATGGGCCCAGCGCCGACCCAACCGAGGCCAACCGGCGCTGCGCCCGCGTCTCACGCCTGATCGCCAAGCTCCGTGGCCACCGCCTCGTCGCCAAGGTCAAGGGCTCGCGGCTGTATCGCGTCACCGCCCGTGGTTACCGCATCCTCTCCGCCGCACTCGGCTATCGGCTTCACCAATTCCCGGAGGCCTTTCAGGCGGCATGATTCTCGCGGACCACGCAAATCTTGGCCGGTAATATTATAAGGGCGGGCCTCGGACCAAGGGACCCAGGCCCGCCCTTCAGGGCGGCGACCTGGGCCTCAATACCCGATTATTTCAGCAAGATCCATAAGGGCGGGCCTCGGACCAAGGGACCCAGGCCCGCCCTTCAGGGCGGCGACCTGGGCTTCAACACCCGATTATTTCGGCAAGCTTCATAACGGCGGCGGCCAGCGATACTCAACCGGGGCTCTACGCGCCGGGCGATAGCTCGACCCTCATCACCTCGGCGCAGGGGCAGCCGGCCTCGGCAAACTCGGCCGAGCGCTGCACGACCGGCGCCACCTCCGACCGGGCAATCCGGCGGAATCCGAAGCGAGTGAAGAAGGCGCAGGCCGTCTCGGTCAGCAGGAAAACGATCCGAACCTCGTGCCGTCTGGCGAGGTCGAGAGCGGCCCTGGTGAGCCGCTGGCCTAGCCCCTGGCCGCGCCAGGCCTCCTCGACGGCGACGGAGCGCAGCAGGGCCGAATCGCCGTACAGCTCCACCGCGGCGCTCCCCACGACGGTCTGGCCCTCCCGCGCCACCAGCGTCGTCATCCAGTGGTCGGCGAGGCCATCACGCGGCAGGCCGGCCCGCGCGAGCAACGCAAAGATGGCGGCCAGTTCCTCTTTGCCGGCACGCTCAATGGAGGCGTTCATCGACTCCCTCTTCATCGACCGTCTTCGATGCAGACCATGGGCTCGTCGCTGCTCACTGCGCACTGCTCATCGCCCACCGCGCACTGCCCACTGCCCACTGGTATTAGCGCCTGAAGTTGCTGGGTGATTCGGGCGCAGAGCTCGGCGATGGCCTCGCGCCGCACAAAATAGTATGCCCAGAGGCCGTGCCGCTCGCAATCGATCAGCCCGGCCTCGCGCAGCAGCTTGAGGTGGTGCGAGATCGTCGGCTGCCGGACCGGCAGGGCCGCTTCGAGATCACAGACGCACACCTGGCCCTCGTGCCGGGCCAGGATGTCGAGGATCTGGAGGCGAATCGGATGGGCCAGTATCTCCAGGTCCCCGCTGAGCTGCCCTGCCTGTGCCGCGTCCAGTTGCGGCTGCACCAGCCCCTCACAGCACCGCAACCCGTACTTGCGCCCGCGCCGGTCCCGCACGAGCGGAATTGGAATCTTCATCGCGCGCCAGTATAGCACTTGTATCGATGATTGTCAATATAATACGATGCAAGGCAGGAGAAGACCTCATCGGTCGGTCGCAGGGAGCCGAAGGGCGTGAGCTTGTCTTCGGCCGTCGGGTCGGGTATAACACAAACACGTACCAATTGGAGTGGCTATGGTCTCCTGGTTGACGGCAGCCCGGCACCACGTCGAGGAGCACCTGGAGGGGATCGTCGCCGAGACGATTGTCCTCGCCGAGATCGCTGCGCCGACCTTTGCCGAGGGCGAGCGCGCCGCCTACGTGCACAGCCGGCTCGGCCAGCTTGGGTTCGACCCCGCCTGGATCGATCGGGTCGGCAACGTCCGGGCGACCCGGCCCGGACGGCGCCCCGGACCGGGCCTCCTCCTGGCGGCACACCTGGACACCGTTTTCCCAGTCAGCACCCCCTGCGCGGTCCGGCGGGACGGCGGGCGCCTGCACGGCCCGGCGGTGGGCGACAACAGCGTCGCGGTCGCCGCCACGCTCTGGGTGCTCGAAGCCCTTCGGGCGGCCGACGCGCCAGGCGACCTGCCCCTCCACCTGGCCTTTACCGTTGGAGAAGAAGGGCTGGGCAACCTTCGGGGCATCGCCGGCTTCTTTGCACAATCGCCCCCGCCGATTGCCTGGGTGGTGGCGATCGAAGGGCACGATCTCGGAACGATCGTCACGCAGGCAGTCGGCTGCGAGCGGCTGCGGGCCACCTATCGCGGTCCGGGCGGCCATAGCTGGGAGCACTTCGGGCGGCCGAACGCGGCCGTCGGCCTGGCTCGGGCGATCGTCCGGCTGGCCAGCCTGCCTCTGCCGGGGGACCCGAAGACGACCTTGAGCGTGGGGACGATCGCTGGCGGCACCGGCGTGAACGTCATCCCGGCCGAGGCCGCCTGCGAGATCGATATGCGCTCGGTCGACCCGCCACAGTTAGCGAAGCTGGCTGCTCAAGTGGGCCGAATTCTTGAGAGCACGGCCGCTGAGGTGGGACTGACGTGCGCCATCGAGAGTATCGGCTCCCGGCCGGCCGGTTCCCTTCGACGGGATCACCTCCTGGTCCAGGTGGCGGAACGGGCGCTGCGCGAGCTCGGGATCGAGCCGCGGTACGGCTCGGCCAGCACCGATGCCAATCTCCCCTTGAGCCGGGGTCTGGCCGCCATTACCCTGGGCGTCACCCGCGGGGCGAACATGCACCGGCTCGACGAGTGGATCGAGATCGAGCCCATCGCGCGGGGAGTCCAGCAACTGCTGATCGTGGTACACGAGTTGGTCGGCTAGCACACCGGTCCAGTAATCGGCGCAGTGGCCGCCGCCGTCAACGCCGGGCCCAACACGCCGAGGCTCTGGCCCGCCGTTGACGGCGGCGGCCAGATAACTGGACCGGTGTGCTAGAGGGCCACCGTCGCGAGGTCGATCTCGAGTCCCTCGGCGGCGCCGAAGACCTTGAGCGAGGATCCCTGGCGGGCGGCCTGCGCCCGGGCGGCCGCTACGATCGCGTCAATCTGATCATCTGAGTGCAAGGGGTCGTGATGAAACAGCGCGAGTCGGGCGACGCCGGCTTCAATCGCCACGTCGACCACGTAACCGACGGGGCTGTGGCCCCAACCGACCTTGGTTGGGTACTCGTCGTTGGTGTACTGCGTGTCGTGGATCACGAGATCCGCCCCGCGTAGGAATTCGATGTGCCGCCGATCGCCCGGATGAGTGATCTCGCGCGCCCCCGAACTCCTCGCTTCGTCCAAATGCCAGACGAACGGCTCGTGGTCGGTTGAATAGACGACGGTCTGACCCGCCTCGCTCAGTCGGTACCCGAGACAGGCCACGGTGTGGTGCAGGCAGCGGGCTTGGATAGCGAGCGATCCGATAGCCAGGTCTTCTTCGTCGAGGTCGTGGAACGTCATGTCGGCCTGCAAGTCGTCTAGCCGGACGGGGAAATACCGGTACTCCATCTGGCCGGCGAGCGCTTGTTCGATGCTCGTCTGGCCTCCGTTTGGCGCATAGACCGAGAAGGCGTTGCCCTTGACGAAAGCCGGCACGAAAAACGGAAAACCCTGAATGTGATCCCAATGCGTGTGGGTCAGGAAAAGGTGAGAATGAACGGGTCCCTGCCCGAGAAGGTGCTGGCCCAGGACACGCAGGCCGGAGCCAGCGTCGAGGATCACCTCCGTGCCCGATTGGCCCATCACTTCGACACAGAGCGTATTGCCGCCATACCGCAGTGTCTGCGGCCCGGGAACCGGGATCGACCCGCGAGTTCCCCAGAAGCGCACACGCATCGGGCCCTGCTCCTTCTGCTGGTCTGTCGAGAGCCGTCCACATTGTCGCGCATTCTCGAAAACAATGCTACCGGGCCGTTCTCAGCGGGCGGCCGTCAGGGTTTTGCGTGAACAGCCTCCCCTCACCTCCTGGCCCCCTCTCCTACTGAGGGGCGAGGGGGAAGGGGAGCGCGTGTTCCCCCTCTCCCCCGAGTGGGACAGGGGGCCAGGGGTGAGGGGCGTACCCTGCCAGAAACGACGCTCGGAACTGGGAGAAGCTGCCGCCGAGAATGGCTGCCCGCGCCGCTGCCATCAGGCGAATCAGAAAGCGCACGTTATGAATGGATACGAGCCGATAGACGAGCTCCTCGCGGCTCCGGAACAGATGGTGCAGGTACCCGGCGCTAAAGCGCTGGCAAGCCTGACAATCACAGTCAGGATCGAGCGGGCTATCGACCAGACGAAACATGGTCGTCTTGAGACTCCCTCGCCCCCGGTGCGTGTAGACGCCGCCATTCCGGCCGAGCCGCGTTGGCATGACGCAATCGTAGAGGTCGATGCCCCGGGCTATGCCGTCGAGCAGGTCTTCGGGCGTGCCGACCCCCATCAGGTAGCGGGGACGATCCAAGGGCAGCAGCGGCACGACTTCCTCGACCATGCGCCAGGTGACCTCCTTCGGCTCGCCGACCGAGAGCCCACCGATGGCGTAGCCGGGAAAATCCAGCCCGACCAGGTGCCTCGCCGACGTACGGCGCAACGCGGGCGAGGTACCGCCCTGAACGATGCCAAACAGCGCCTGACCGCGCTGCCGGTGCGCAGCCCGGCAGCGCTCGGCCCAGCGGTGCGTTCGTTCCATCGCCCGTTGCTGCCAGGCGACGTCGGCATTGCCGGGTGGGCAGTCGTCAAAGGCCATGATGAGGTCGGCCCCTAACGCCTCCTGGGCGGCCACGGCTGACTCGGGCGACACGAACCGCTCGGCCCCGTCGTACGGGGAGCGGAAGCGCACACCCTCCTCGGACACCTCGGCAAGCTCGCTCAGACTGAAGATCTGAAAGCCGCCGCTGTCGGTGAGAATTGGCCGATCCCAGGCCATGAACGCGTGGAGGCCGCCCAGGTCCCGCACGGTCTCGGCTCCGGGCGCCAGGGCCAGGTGGTAGGCATTGGCGAGCACCACCTGAGCCCCCAGACCCTGGAGGTCGTCTGGCCCCAGCGCCTTGACGGTCCCGCGCGTCCCCACCGGCATGAAGACGGGGGTTGCCACCGGGCCATGGGGCGTGTGCAACTCGCCTGCCCGCGCGGCCGTCCGGGTGCAGCGGCCCAGGATGCGGAAGGCAAAATCCGGATCGTCCACCGGCTCCTCCAGATCGCCGATGGTAACAAACCGGGCGCTCCGACTCAATTGTGCATCGCGCATAAATAGCTGGCCTCGCGTTCTTACGCCGTGTACCTAGCCGCCCAGGCCTCGCACCGGTTAGCATGGGTCCTGGACAGACAATCGCTGGCCAGACGGGAGATCAGGGGCCGGCACGGACGAGGGACTCGATGGCGAGTCCTCGATCCCTGCCCCTTTCGAGCCAGGGCTGCCAGCGAGAAGGCGAGAAAGGTAGGAATCCAGCGACGATGACGATGACCGCACGTAATGGAGCAGCGACCGCGCTGGGCAACGGCGCTGCGAGCTCGGCCGAGGTGAAGACGGCCGCCCGCTCGGTGATCGCGATGGCCCGGGAAAAGGGCCTCAAAATGGTCGATTTCAAGTTCATCGACCTGCCGGGCCTGTGGCAACACTTCTCGATTCCCGTCGGCTGTCTGGATGAGGGCGTCTTCCTGGACGGCGTCGGCTTCGACGGCTCCAGCATTCGGGGTTTCCAGCACATCCACGAAAGCGACATGCTGCTCATGCCCGATTCGACGACCGCGATCGTCGATCCTATCGGCAAGGTGCCGACCCTCTCCATCATCTGCAACGTGGTCGATCCGGTCACCCGGCTCCCCTACAGCCGAGACCCGCGGTACGTCGCGATGAAGGCCGAGGGGTACCTCGTGGACAGCGGCGCCGCCGACCTCTCCTACTGGGGTGCCGAGGCCGAGTTCTACGTCTTCAACTCGATTCGGTTCGATCAGAACGCGCAGAGCGGCTACTACTTCATCGATTCCGAAGAAGGCATCTGGAATTCTGGCCAGAATGGCACGGCCAACCTTGGCTACCGGCCGCGACATAAGGAGGGCTACTTCCCGGTGCCGCCCACCGACCGCCTCCAGGACCTTCGCTCCGAGATCGTCCTCAAGCTCCTGGAGGCCGGGCTCGAGGTCGAAGCGCATCACCATGAGGTCGCGACCGCCGGGCAATGCGAGATCGACCTGCGCTTCCAGCCGCTCACGAAGATGGCCGACTGGATCATGCTCTACAAATACGTGATCAAGAACGTCTGCGTCCAGGCAGGCTACACGGCCACCTTCATGCCCAAGCCCCTGTTCCGAGACAATGGCTCCGGCATGCACACGCACCAGAGTCTGTGGAAAGATGGCATGAACCTCTTCTACGTCGAGAAGGGGTATGCCGGCCTCTCCGATCTGGCCCGCTGGGACGTCGGCGGCCTGCTGAAGCACGCGCCGGCCATCCTGGCGTTCGCTGCGCCGACGACCAACTCGTACCGCCGGTTGGTGCCGGGGTACGAGGCGCCGGTCAACCTGATGTACTCGCAGCGCAACCGCAGCGCCTGCGTCCGCATCCCGGTCTATTCGAACAGCCCCCGGGCCAAGCGGATCGAGTTCCGTCCGCCCGATTGTTCCTGCAACCCGTACCTGGCTTTCGCGGCCATGCTGATGGCTGGCATCGACGGCGTGCAGAACCGGATCGAGCCGCCGACGCCGATCGACAAGGACCTCTACGAGCTGGAACCGGAAGAGGCGG
>JACPQP010000076.1 GCA_016190465.1 Chloroflexota bacterium | reverse complement strand
CCCCCACGCCACCACCGCCCCCCTCGCCGACACCACGGCCGCCCGCGCCAACCGCCGCGCCCGCGATCGTCGCTCCTGTGCCATCCCCGACGACGGTGCCGACGACGGTGCCGACCATCGCCCCGGCCCCGGCCACCGCTTCGTCAGTGCCGGCCTGGCCGTCGGCAGCGCCTGCTCCCCCGGCTGCGCCCAGTCCGGCGGGCGCGGCCAGCGGCTACCCGCTAACGGTGACCGACGACGCCGGCCGCACCGTGAAGATCGCCAGGCGTCCCGTGCGCCTGGTGTCGCTCGTTCCCAGTTGCACCGAGATTCTCTACGCCGTCGGCGCGGGTGACCGCGTCGTGGGCGTGGACGACTTCTCTGATTTCCCGGCCGAGGCGAAGACCAAGGCGAAGGTCGGCGGGATGAAGACCAACCTGGAGAAGGTGCTGGCCCTCACGCCGGACCTGGTCTGCGCCACCCGGGCAAACCCGGCCGACACGCTTCGGTCGATCGAGCAGGCGAACATCGCGGTCCTCATCCTCGACGCCAAGGACGTCGACGGCATCGCGGCGGACATCGTGCTCGTCGGGAAGGCCGTCGACGCCCAGCCCCAGGCCGAGCGGGTCGTCGCCAACCTGCGCGAACGGATCGAGACGGTGAAGGCCAAAGTTGCCGGCGCGCCGAAGGTCCGGATCTATCACGAGCTCGACGCGTCGGACCCGGCGAAGCCCTTCACGATCGGTCCGGGCTCGTTCGTGGATGCGCTGATCACCATCGCGGGGGGACAAAACGTGTTCGCGGCGGCAAAGTCGCAGTACCCCCAGGCCAGCCTCGAGGAGTTGATCCGCGCCGATCCGGAGGTCATCACTCTGGCCGACGCCGCTTTTGGGATCACCCCGGACTCGGTGGCCAAGCGCACGGGCTGGGCCACGATCACCGCCATCAAGAAGAAGGCCATCTACCCGATCGACCAGGACGTGGTGAGCCGCCCCGGGCCGCGCATCGCCGAGGGCATTGAGGCGTTCGCCCGTATTCTCCATCCGGAGCGGTTCCGGTGATCCCCGCCCCCCACTCCGCCCCAACGGGGCGCTCACCGGGGGAGGTCTCGACGTGGGTGGGGTGCCCTGCGGTCGAAACCTTCCACAATCTGCATCAGTCGCGGGGCCGCCTCACCCGACCGCGATACCTCCCCTGGTGAGCCCCGCCAGAGGGGAAGAGGGCGACGGGGTGACGGAGTGAGCGGACGATAGAGCGAGGAGGGCACGGGATGACAGGACGACGGGACGACGGAGCGATCGAGGGTGCCGCCTTGTCCGCGCGCGGCACGATCGCGCTGGGGGAAGGCGATGGGGCGAAGGGCGCCGTGCCTCCCCGTAGCCCCAGAGCTACGTCCACCGAGATCCGGGAATCGGAAGGCAGCTCATTGTCCCATCGACCCGTCTCCCCTCCCTCCTCTCCTCTCTCTCCTCGCCCCGTCGCCCCGAACCCTCCCCCCTCTCCGTGTCGGACTCACTCAGGAACGGCGGGCCACGGGGTGAGGTCCGTCGCCCCGTCGGGGCGGGGTGGGGCGGGGGGCAGGCTGGTCATCCTCGCCACGCTCGTGCTGGTCGCGCTTCTGGCGGGGGTCGCCTTCGGCGCGGTCGGAATACCGCCGGAGCGGACGCTGGCGATCATCGGGGGCGCCGTCGGACTTGCCGAGCCGGTCGGCGGCCCCGACTCGACGATCCTCCTCTACGTGCGGCTCCCCCGCGTCCTGGCGGCCGCGTTGATCGGCGCCGCGCTGGCCACCGCGGGCACGCTCCTCCAGGGGCTGCTGCGGAACCCCCTCGCCGACCCCTACGCCGTCGGCGCCTCGGCGGGCGCCGGGCTCGGCGCGACGGTCGCCTTTATGCTCGGCCTCTCGACCGTCGTGCTCGGCTTCGGCCCGGTGCCAGCGCTGGGATTCGTTGGGGCCCTGGCGACCTCGGCCCTGGTCTATCGCCTCGCTCGGGTAGGTGGGGCGATCTCGACCACCGGCCTCCTGCTCGCCGGCTTCGCGACCAGCGCGATCCTCGGCGCGGCCGTCAGCCTCTTGATGGTGCTCAGCGATCCGCTGGTCAGCCGTCTCCGACAACTGGTCCTCTGGATGATGGGGGGCATCGCGGTCACCGGCTGGGACCAGTTGCCCATAGTGGCACCGGCCATCCTGGTGGGTATCGGGCTCGCGCTGCGCCTGGCCGGCACGCTGGACGCGCTGGCCCTGGGCGAGGAGGGCGCCGCCTACGTCGGCGTCGACGTACCGGCCGCCCGCCGGTCGGTCCTGCTGCTGGCCTCGCTGCTGACGGCGATGGCCGTGTCGATCAGCGGCCTCATCGGGTTCGTCGGGTTGGTAGTGCCGCACGCGCTGCGGATCATCCTGGGCCCGGCCCACGCCCGGCTGCTCCCGGCGGTGGCGCTCGGCGGCGCCTCGTTCCTGGTCGTCGCCGACCTCCTGGCGCGGACGGTGATCGCCCCAACCGAGCTACCGGTCGGCGCGATCACCGCGCTCGTCGGCGGGCCATTCTTCCTCTATCTGCTGAACCGGAGCCGACAAGCCTATGCGTTCTGACGGATTGTCCACGAGCGTCGCGCCTCTGCTCGCGATCCACGCCGTATCGCTCCACTATCCGACCGGCTTTCATCTCGGGCCGCTGACGCTCGCGGTCGCGCCGGGGGAACGGGTGGCGCTGATCGGCCCAAATGGCGCCGGCAAGACGACTCTCCTGCGCCTGATGGCCGGCGTGGTCCGGCCCAGCGCGGGCACCGTCGAGCTGGACCGGCGCCCGCTCTCGGCGCTGTCCCGCGAGCTGATCGCCCAGCGGATCGCGGTCGTGCCGCAGACCCTCCAGATCCCCTTCGCCTTCACCGTCGCCGAGGTCGTCGCGCTGGGACGGACGGCGCGCCGGTGGAAGCGAGCCGGCTGGCAGTGGCGGGAGGGCCTCTGGCGCGACGAGCAGGCGATCGCCTGGGCGATGACACGAACGGGGGCGAGCGCCTTTGACGGTCGGGTGTTCAACGAGCTCTCGGCGGGCGAGAAGCAGCGCGTCGTGCTGGCAATGGCGCTGGCGCAGGAGCCAGAGCTCCTGCTGCTGGACGAGCCGACCGCCCACCTCGACATCCGCGCGCAGTTGGACGTCCTTTCGCTGGTCGCGGAGTTGCAGCGGGAGCAGCGCCTGACCGTCGTCGGTGTGATCCACGACCTCAATCTCGCCGCGCAGTTCTTCAACCGGCTCGTTCTCCTGTCTCACGGGCAGGTGGTTGCCGATGGTCCGCCAGACGCGGTCCTCCGCGACGACGTGCTCGACCAGGTGTTCGCGGCGAGCGTGCGAGTGGTTCCCCATCCGGACCACGCCGGCCCGCTGGTCGTGCACCGGCGCCCGGGGATTGCGGATGTCCGATCTCCGATCGCGTCACTCCCTGCCAGGCTGCCTTGACACTACGTGGCCGACCAACTATAGTCCATGGTGAACCAGACAAGCGGTCGAAAATGGTGCCGTCTGGATAGGCGGTCGGATGCGACGTGAACGAGAGCAGCAAATCGCCGCCCTGCGGCCCGGCGATCATCTCTGCCTGATCTACGATAACCTGGCCGAGCAGATGGCCGCGGTCGCGGCGTTCATGCGGGATGGCCTGGCCGCGGGCGAGCGGTGTGTGTACATCGCCGACGACCGCACCTTCGACGAGGTCGCCGGGGGCCTCGCCGCCGTGGGGATAGACGTTGCCCGAGAGCGCGAGCGCGGTGCGCTGCTGCTGCTCACCAAGCGGGACACGTACCTTCGCTCCGGGGAGTTCCACCCCGCGGCGATGATTGCCCTGCTGCGTCAGACGATCGAGGACGCGCTGGCCGCCGGCTTCACCGGGCTGCGCGCGACCGGGGAGATGACCTGGGCGCTCGGGACCGAGGTCGGCTGCGACCGGCTCATCGAGTACGAGGCGCTGCTGAACAACTTTTTTCCCGGCAGGCAGATACTGGCGATCTGCCAGTACAACCGGCGCCGGTTCCCCCCGACCATCATCCGCGACGTGCTGCGGACCCACCCGATCGTCATCGTCGGCGACCAGGTGTGCCCGAGCCTCTACTTTGAGCCACCCGACCAGGTTCTTGGCCAGACCTCGGAGGCAGACCGAGTCGACTGGATGCTGACCCAGCTCAGGCGGGCCCGCACGCTGGAGGAGGAGATCCAGGCCCTGAACGTGTCGCTCGAGCGACGGGTGGTGGAGCGGACGGCCGAGCTCGATGCCACGGTCAGGGAGCGGGAACAGCAGATGGCCGAGCGCCAGCGGGCGGAGCAGCAGCTCCGGTTGCAGGTCGCCGCGCTGGAGGCCGCGGCGAACGCCATCGTCATGACCGATCAGAGGGGCGCAATCCAGTGGGTCAACCCTGCCTTCACCCGGTTGACCGGCTACTCTGCGGCTGAGGCGATCGGCCACAACCCGCGGATCCTGAAGTCCGGCCAGATGGACCGGGCGTTCTACCAGGGGCTGTGGGACACGATCCATGCCGGGCGCGTCTGGCACGGCGACATCGTCAATCGCCGCAAAGACGGCAGCCTGTACGTCGAGGAGATGACCATCACCCCCGTGCGGGATACGACCGGTGGGATCGTCAACTACATCGCTATCAAGCAGGACGTGACCGATCGGCGACGAGCAGAGGAGGAGCGGACGCGGCTGCTGGCGATGGAGCAGGCTGCGCGGACCGAGGCCGAAGCGGCTACTGCCAGGCTCCAGGAGGTGAACCAGCAGTTGATCGCCGCCAACAAGGAGCTGGAGGGGTTCAGCTACTCCGTGTCCCACGACCTGCGCGCCCCTCTTCGGGCGATAGACGGCTTCTCGCGCATCCTGCTCGAAGAGCACGCGCCGGAGCTCGTGCCGGACGCTCAACGCTACCTGCACCTGGTGCGCAACAACGCCCAGCAGATGGGGCGACTGATCGACGACCTCCTCGCGTTCTCCCGGCTGAGCCGCCAGCCGCTCAATAAGCAGACGGTGGAGCTGAGCGACCTGGTGCGGCAGGTGCTGGAAGACTTGCGAGCGGAGCGGGAGGGACGGCGCGTGGAGGTCAGGGTTGGCGACCTGCCCCCCTGCCAGGCCGACCCAGCGCTCCTCCGGCAGGTGCTGATGAATCTGCTGGCGAACGCGTTGAAGTTCACGCGGAAGCGGGAACTGGCGGAGATGGAGGTGGGGAGTCGGGAGGTGAGGGGGGAGCGAGTGTACTTTGTGAAGGACAACGGGGTGGGGTTTGATATGCGGTACGCGGACAAGCTGTTCGGCGTATTCCAGCGGCTGCACCGGGCCGAGGAGTACGAGGGAACGGGGGTCGGGCTGGCGATCGTGCAGCGGATCATTCATCGCCACGGGGGGCGGGTGTGGGCCGAGGCGGCGGTCAATGAGGGAGCCACTTTCCTATTTCAGATTTGAGATTGCCGATTGACCCCTCACCCCTGCCCCTCTCCCACCAGAGGAGAGGGGAGGACTTCCCCTTCCCCCACAAGGGGGGAAGGGGTTGGCGGATGGGGGGCAAGGAGTTTTCGTGCCGAACGAGGTCGAGATCTTGCTCGTCGAAGACAATCCCAGCGACGTGGAGCTCACGCTCCACGCCTTCAAACGATACAACCTGACCAATCGGGTCCATGTGGTGCGCGACGGGGCCGAGGCGCTGGATTTCATCTTCTGCTCCGGCGAGTACGCGGGGCGCAGCTTCCAGAATACCCCCCGGGTGATCCTGCTCGACCTGAAGCTGCCGCTGGTGGACGGTCTGGAGGTGCTGCGGCGGATCAAAGCCGACCCGCGCACCCGGCCGATTCCGGTCGTGGTGCTTACCTCATCTCGGGAGGAGCGCGACATCGTCGAGAGTTACAAATTGGGCGTCAACAGCTACATCGTCAAGCCCGTGGACTTCGAGCAGTTCACCGAGTCCGTGCGCCAACTGGGGCTGTACTGGGTGCTATTGAACGAGCCGCCACGCATCTAATGGTGATATCGGAGGAGCTATGCCCACGCCCTTGCGCGTCCTGATCCTCGAAGACCGACCGGCCGACGCCGAGCTGATGCTGTACGAGCTCAACCGGACGGGATTCGAGCCCACGTGGCAGCGGGTGGATACGGAGTCCGACTACCTGGCCCGGCTCGACCGCACTCTCGACGTCGTCCTCGCCGACTACGTCCTGCCCCAGTTCGACGCGGCCCGGGCCCTCCGGCTCTTGCAGGAGCGGGCACTGGACATCCCGTTCATCGTCGTCAGCGGCACGATCAGCGAAGAGGTGGCGGTGCAGTGTATGAAGCAGGGCGCCGCCGACTACCTGCTCAAGGACCGGCTGAGTCGGCTGGGCCCGGCGGTGACGCACGCGCTGCACGAGAGGCGGCTGCGCGAGGAGAAGCGACAGGCCGAGGCCGCGCTGCGGGAGAGCGAGGCGCGGCTCCGGCTGCTGGCCGAGAACGCCCTCGACGTCATCTACCGCTACCGGCTGGCCCCAACGCGCGGCTTCGAGTACGTCAGTCCGGCTGCCGCCGCCATCACCGGCTACACGTCGGAGGAGTTCTACGCCGACCCTGACCTGGTCCTGAAAGTGATCCATCCGGACGACCGCGGGTTGATCGAGCAACTGAGCGAAGAGGATCTGTCCGAGCCGATCGTCGTTCGCAACCTGCGCCGAAATGGCACGCTCATCTTTACCGAGCAGCGCGTTGTCCCCATCTACGACGAGGCCGGGTGCCTGATCGCCATCGAGGGGATCGCCCGCGACATCACCGAGCGCAAGCGAGCAGAGGAGCAGATCCGGCGGGCGGAGCGGCTGGAGATGGCCGGACGGGTCGCCGGCGAGGTGGCCCACGACATCAACAACCTGCTCGGTCCGGTCAGCGGGTACGCGCAGCTCATCAAGCGGCGACTGCCCGCAGGGCATCCGGCGTCGGCCTACTGCGACAAGATGCTGGAGGCCATCCGGCGGCTCACCGACATCACCCAGGATCTGCTGACCCTCGGCCGGCGGGGGCGCGCCGACCAGGAGCCACTGGACCTGAATCAGGTTGCCGCGGAAGCAGTGGAGCAGATGGCGCCGTGGCCGGCGACGCTGACGCTGGCGGTCGAGCTGGCCGAAGAGCCGCTGCCGATCATGGGCGCACACGCGCAGCTCATCCGGGCGCTGACGAACCTGCTGACCAACGCCCGCGAGGCGATGGCCGACACCGGTCGACTGGTGGTGCGGACGGAGAAGGTGTTCGTCGACGAGCCGATCGGCCTGGCCACCCAGGTGGTGGTGGGCGACTACGCCCGGCTGTCGGTGAGCGACACCGGCCCGGGGATCCCGCCGGAGGTTCGCGACAAGATCTTCGACGCCTTCTTTACCACCAAGCGCGCCAACCGGCAGCACGGCTCGGGCCTGGGGCTCAGCGTCGTCCAGGCGATCGTCGACGACCATCGCGGCAACATCGACGTCGAGACCGAGGTGGGCAAGGGAACCACCTTCCGTGTGTACCTGCCAGTGATCTGAGCCGGGTGGAAGCGACGATGGCCGCGCCCCGGCGTGTCCTGCCCCTTTTCTCGCCGCAGCAACCACCGACCGGACTGGCGCAAACGAAAACAAGGAGAGAGGAACGTGGCAAAGCCGCCGACCGGCCAACTCGCACAGACCTGTCTGATGGTTCGCAACCTGGACAAGACTCTGGCACTCTACCGTGATCTGCTGGGAATGCCGGTGGTCCGGATCACCCGGCGTGACCCGCCTGCCAGAAGTCTCGCCGCCCTGGGCATGCACGACAGCATCCTCGAGATCTTCGAGCGTCGGCCGGACGAGATCCCGCTGCTGGACAGGATGGCCGAGCAACGTGTCGGCATCCACCACCTCGCGCTCTGGGTCGAGAACCTGGAGGAGTTGGGGACTCGCCTGACAGCAGCAGGCTACCCATTCACCAGCCCGATCCGTCACACCCCGAACTGGCTGGGCGATGCGCTCAACGTCGCCTGGATCGAGGATCCGGACGGTGTCAAGATCGAGTTGCTGGAGTACTGCGGTCCGGCCGAGCAGCAAGCATAGAGGAGGAGCCAATGCAGCGGATTCGAGTTGGGTTCATCGGCGCGGGCGACGTCATGCTGAAGTACTACCTCCCGGCCGCACTGCGGTCCACCGAGACGATGGAGGTCGTCGCGGTTGCCGACGCCCTGCCCGATCGCGCCACCCGGCTGGCGGCAGCGCTGGGCATCCCCGAGGCCTACGTCGACACCCGGGAGATGCTGGCCCGTACCTCGGCTGACCTCATCGTGAACCTGACACCAGCGCAGCTCCACTACTCGATCACGCTCGCCGCGCTGGAGGCCGGCAAGCATGTCTACGTGGAGAAGCCGATGGCCCGCACGCTCGCGGAGGCCGATCACCTGGTCACGACGGCCAGAGCCCGAGGCGTCCAACTGATGGCCGCGCCGACGCTGATGCTCGACCCGGTCAACCAGACCCTTCGTGGGCTCATTCGCGAGGAGATCGTCGGCAAGGTCGCCTTTGTGGTCGCCAACTCGTTCCAGGGCGGCCCGCTCGCCCCGGCCTACCTGGCCGGCTACGAGCCAGCGCTCGCCAGGGCGGGTCTCTCGGTGTTCAACCGCCTGGAGGACAAGACCGACCCATCGTGGTTCTACCAGAAGGGGGGGGGACCACTCTACGACATCGGGGTGTACCAGATCACCCGTCTCACGGGGCTGCTGGGGCCAGCGAAGCGGGTGACCGCCCTCAGCGGCATCCGGACTCCGGAGCGGTTCGTCTCGGCCGGACTTGGGCAAGGACGCTCCTTCGCCGTCGACGAGGACGACAACACGCTGCTGCTGCTCGACTTCGGCGATGCACGCTTCGCGTTCGTCAGCGCAAGTTGGCATGGGACCGCCTCGGAGTCGGCGCAACTGGAGGTGATCTGCCAGCGGGGCACCATCACCTTGCCGCGAGCGGCGCGCGGCGACCAGCGGGCGATCCACACCCACCGCGACGGCAAGTGGGAAGAGATCCCCGTCGAGGGCAAGCCCTGGGTGATTCCGGATGGCCTACCGTATCTGGTCGGATGCATCCGGGAGGGGAGGTCACCGATCATCACTGTCGAGCATGCGCGCCACGTCGTCGAGATCATGGAGAAGGCGTTGACGTCGGCGCGGGCCGGCCAGGCGCAGACGCTCGCGAGCGACTTCTAGGTGGGTTGCGGAAAGCATCGAACGGCTCCGGGTAGGTCCAGGAAGGGCCGCATCTACGACTGGTGGGAGAAGGAGCGCCCGGGCGAGCTGAAGCGAACGCTCCAGGAGCACGGGGTCACGATGGCGTGCCTGTTTCAGGCCGGTGAGTGGACCGAGCGGGAGGCCGCCACGGGGCTCCTCGCCGACGCGGAGCGCTGGGCGGCCGCTGTCGCCGACCTGGGTGGCAACATCCTGATGCTCGTTCCCGGCCGACGTCGCGACGCGCCCCCCTACAGCCTCGACGAGTTCACCCAGATGGCCGAGACGATGAACCGGGTCGGCGACGTCGCCCGCCGGGTCGGCATCCAAACGGCAATGCACCCGCACTGGGGCACGGTCGCCGAGACGCGCCTGGAGATTGAGGTGCTGCTCAGCCAGCTCGACCACCGCCTGGTCGGCTTTGCCCCCGATACCGGACAGATCGCCAAGGGTGGCGCCGACCCGATCCCGCTCGTGGCGCGCTGGGCCGAGATCATCCAGCACGTCCACCTG
>JACPQP010000075.1 GCA_016190465.1 Chloroflexota bacterium | reverse complement strand
CCTCACCCCCTGCCCCCTCTCCCAATACTGGGCGAGGGGGGTCCGGCCGCGCCCCCTGCCCGCCGTTCCTGAGCCCGGTCTCAATACGGGGAGAGGGCCGTACCCCCCCAGGCCGTCACCCCCTGCCCGCCGTTCCTGAGCCCGGTCTCAATACGGGGAGAGGGCACCCACAGGGGGGTGCCCCTACGGTAGGGGCGGCCCTCCGTGGCCGCCCCTACTCGCCGAGCCGGATGAGGAGATAGCGAACGACCTCTTCCGCCAGGTTCAGGTTTTGCTCGAGCGCGGTGGTGGCCGCGGGTTGGGAACGAAACTGAAAGGCGACGTAAATGCCCTCACGGTGCCGATCGATCGGATAGGCCAGGCGCTTCCGTCCCCAGGGGTTGATGTTCGTGATCTCGCCGCTGGCCGCCGCGATCCACTGGCTCACCCGGTCGATCTGCTGGCTCACGTCCTCGTCCCGAACGTCCGGGCGAATAATGACCACAAGCTCGTAGTCGCGCAACGTCAATGAACTCCTTCCCACGGGATTGCCCTGGCTCGCGATTCAGAGAAGCACACGGCCAGAGCAGAAAGGCAAAGACGCCACCGGGCTCGGGCCCCGCGGCGCATTCACATCAACTATCGCGGATTATAGCACCCTCGCCGTGCGCTCGCAACCGATAGCGGTGTATAATCGGACCATCGGGCGGCATCCAGATCGCCATCGAACCGAATAGAGTGAGGCAGTATGCGAAGCCAACAGGCGGGCGAGGTCTCGCGGAAACCGATCGCTGAGTCGCCGGTGGGCACGGGGCCACCGCCAGGGCTGGCCGGAACCGCGAAGCGTAGTCTCGGCAGCACGTTTGCGTCCCTCGCGGTGCCGAACTATCGCCTGATGTTCCAGGGAAACTTCGTCACCCACCTCGGCTTCGGCATGCAGCAGGTCGCGTTCGGCTGGCTCATCCTGGAGCTCACCAATGACCCGTTCTACCTCGGGCTCGGCGGCTTCACCATGATGTTCCCCATGCTGGTCATCTCACCGTTCGGCGGGATCATCGCCGACCGGTTTCCCCGCCAGCGGGTGCTGATGGCGAGCCAGTCGCTGCTGATGGCCATTGCCGTGCTCCTCGCCGCGCTGGTGTATTTCCGGCTCGCCACCGTCTGGCATCTGCTCGCCCTCTCGTTCCTGAATGGCACGCTGATGTCGCTCAACGTCCCCTCTCGCAACGCGCTCCTCTCCGACATCGTTGGCCGAGACCTGCTCGCGAACGCGATCTCGCTCTACTCGCTGAGCTTGAACGTCTCCCGGATCGCCGGACCCAGCCTGGCCGGCGCCATCATCGGTGCGGTCGGCACATTCGCCTGCTTCCTCTTTCAGGCGTTCGGCTACGTCTGGTCGGTGGCCAACATCGCCATGATGAAGGTGCCCGCTCGGCCGCTCGCCGCGCGTCAGTTCTCGGTGATGCAGAACCTGGTCGAGGGGTTTCGGTACTGCTACCGCACGCCCCTGGTCTTCTCTATGCTCCTCCTGGGAAGCGCGGTGTCGATACTGGCGATGCCCGCGTATATGCAGTTGTTGCCGGCCTACGCGCGCGACACGCTGGGCCTCGGCCCGGAGGGGCTGGGCCTGCTGATGTCTGTGGCCGGGATCGGCGCGCTGACCAGCTCGTTCGGCCTGGTCCTGGCCGGACGATTTCGCCGGCGTGGGCTCTTGCAGTTGGGCGCCGCCCTGACGATGGGCGTGTTGCTCTGCGCACTGGCGATGATCCGCTGGGTCCCGCTCGCCTCGCTGGCTCTGGCCGGAGTCAGCGCGGGCAGCTCGATCATGATGATCCTCAACAACACGGTGTTACAGGAGGTCGTGCCCGACCACTTGCGCGGGCGGGTGATGAGCGTGTACATGATCACCTGGGGCATCATGCCGCTCGGCGCGGTGCCGCTGGGGGCCATCGCCGCGCGCTGGAGCACGCCAACCGCGATGCTCATCGGCGGCGCGGGCTGCGTCGCCGCGGCGTTGTGGATTGGGCTGACCCGCCCGGAGATCCGGCAGGTGTAGAGGAGATGGTTTATGCGGTACAGCGGGTACTTCGTCGTCACGGTCGCCCTGTTCGTCACCTGTCTGGTCATCGCCAACATCATCGCGGTGAAGTTGATCGACGTCGGGGGGATCAACGTGCCGGCGGCGGTCGTGATTTTCCCGATCAGCTACATCGTTGGGGATGTGCTCACCGAGGTCTACGGCTATGCCGTGGCGCGGCGGGTCATCTGGCTGGGGTTCCTCTGTAACCTGGTCGCCGTCGTCGCGATCGGCATCGGCCAGGTCTTGCCTCCGGCCGCGTTCTGGGATGCCCAGCCTGCCTACGAGCGTATCCTGGGCTACGCGCCGCGACTCCTCGTCGCGTCGTTCGCCGCCTACCTCATCGGCGAGTTCGCCAATGCCTACGTGCTCGCCCGGCTCAAGGTGGTAACCCGGGGGCGATGGCTCTGGAGCCGCACGATCTCGTCGACCATCGTCGGGCAGGGACTGGACTCCATTGCCTTCATCACCTTCGCCTTTGTCGGTACGATGGGGGGACCGGTCCTGCTGGGGGCCATCGTCAGCCAATGGGCGGTGAAGGTCGCCTATGAGACCATCGCGACCCCGCTGACCTACGCGGTGGTCAACTCCCTCAAGCGGCGAGAGGGTCTCGATACATACGACTATCAGTTGTCGGCGAATCCACTCACCGTGTAGGGATGCGCTATCATGTAGTGGCACATGGAGACAATCTCACTGCGCCAACTCATCTGGCTGGACGAACTCGACCAGTCGCTTCGCCCCCTGGTTGGGAGCAAGGCGGCGATACTGGGCGCGCTGCGCCAGAGTCGGTTTCCGGTCCCCAACGGCTTTTGTCTCACCGTCGCCGCCTACCACGCCTTCGTGGCCGCAGCCGGCCTCCAGCCGCTCATCACTGCTATCGCCGCTGCCCGGACGCCCGAGGAGATCGAGGCCGCGGCCACCACCATCCGCCGCGCCATCGTCACTGCCCAGCTCGACACCGCGCTCCAATGGGAGATCAACACCGCCCTGGGGCGACTGGGCCCTGACCGGCGGGTGGCCGTTCGCTCGTCGGCCATCACCGAGGATCTTGATGATGCGTCCGCCGCCGGTCAGCAAGAAAGCTACCTCGATGTCGCGGGCCTCGACGAGGTGGTGAGGCGCGTCCGGGATGCCTGGGCCTCGCTCTGGACCGCGCGCGCGGTCATCTATCGGCGTCGACATCGGCAGATAGAAGACGTGGCGATGGCGGTGCTGATTCAAGAGATGGTCCAGTGTGAGATCGCCGGCGTCGCCTTCACCGTCGATCCGGTGACCGGCGAGCGGGTGATCGTCGTGGAGGCCACCGCTGGCCTGGGCAGCGAGCTGACGCAGGGGCTGGTCGTCCCCGAGCGGTTCGTGCTTACCCACGCCCTCCTTCCTCCTCGTTCCTCACCGGCCTCACCGTCAGGTTGGCGGCCGACGCTGCTCTCCCCGGCGCAGCAGCTCGCCCTGGGCCAGTTGGCGCTGGCGCTCGAACGACACCTCGGCGGCCCCCAGGATCTTGAGTGGGGCCTGAGCGGTGGTCGACTCGTCGTGTTTCAGGCGCGGCCGGTGACGAGCGTCCCCGGACCCGATTGCTTTGAGGAGCCGGGCGGGGAGGCAATGTGGACGAGTGGCTTTCTGGACGAGCGGTTCCCCGAGCCCGTGTCCCCGCTTGGCTGGTCGGCGCTACGTCCGGCCTTCGAGGAGATCGCCTTCCGGGAGCCGCTCCGGCTGCTGGGGGCACCGGACGTCGAGGCGATGCCAATCACTCGCCTGCGCCGAGGCCATCCCTACGTCAACCTCGCCGCCTTCTCCGCGCTGTACAAGCTCTTTCCCGACTGGCTGCTCCCGGAGGACGCCCGACGCTACTTCCCGAACGGGGAGGTGACATTGCGCCGGCTGGCGCCGCATCCCCGCTCGCTCGTCGACCCGCGGCTCTGGCTCCGGCTGGCGCGGGTGGTGCTTCGTGAGCCCGCCAATTGGTCGCCCTACCACAACTACCGCCTCTGGCAGCGCTTCGGCGAGGAGTACGACCGAGCGATTGCGGCGGCAGGCAGCGAAGCGACAGGGCGACGCCCTCACCCTGGCCCTCTCCCACAGGGAGAGGGGACAGGGGCGACCACCGCCGAGATCCTCGAAGCGGTGCGGACGATCGACCGCTGGAACCGGGAGCTTCTGCGCATCCATCGCTGGAGCCTCACCCACGCGGACGTGCTCTACAGCGCGCTGAGCCGCCTCAGCCGGCTCTGGTTCGGCGAGCAGGCCGGTGCGGAGATCAGCGCGGCCGTGGTGAGCAACCTGGGCGACCGGTCGATGGAGATGAACCGGGCGCTCACGGCGCTGGCTGCCCGCGTCCGCGCGTATCCCGATCTGATCGGGGCGGCCAGGAAAGGGGTATCCTACCCGTCCTTTCGTGTGGCAGCCGAACGCACCGGGGCCACCGCGGTGCTGTCTGATCTCGACGCGTTCCTCGCGCGCTATGGCCATCGCTCGCTGAGCCTCGACCTCGTCTATCGCAGCTTCGAGGCCGATCCGGACCAGCTCGTCCCGCTCATCGGCCGGCTGTTGGAGTCGAGCGTTGCCACGGGCGAGCGATTCGGCCGTGGCCGCCAGGCCGAGGCCGTGCATCTCATCGACCGGTTGCTCGGCATCTCCTGGCTCGACCGTCTGCTCCCGGTCCGCCAACTGGTCTTTCGGCGTCTGGTGGCGCTGACGCAGGCGTACGTGCGACTTCGGGAGGACCAGCGGTTCGCCTGGCAGAAGGGCATCGCCGCGCTTCGGCTGCTCTACCGGCAAGCGGGGGAGATCTGGGCGCGCGATGGGGTGCTCGACAGCGCGGAGCAGGTCTTCTACCTGACACGCCAGGAGGTCGACGCATTGACCGGGGTCAGCGGAGCGGGTGTTCCCCCGAGCGATGCCGCGGGGTTGGCCGCGGCTCGGCGGCGGCGCTACGCGCGGCTGCGAGCAGAGTTCGAGCAGGCGCCCTGTGAGTCGTATCCCCCTCACCTGATGGGCGACCAGCCGCTTGTTCAGACCGGGCAGGCTTCGGGGTTGGGTCAGACGACGCGGCTCCGTGGCCAGCCGGTCAGCCCCGGGCTGACGCGAGGGCGAGTGCGGGTCGTGCTCGCGCCCGAGAAGGTGCCGGTCCTGGAGCGCGGTGAGGTGCTGGTGACCCGGGGCGCCGATCCTGGTTGGACGCCGCTGTTCGGCACCATCGGCGCGCTGGTGATGGAGAGCGGGGGGCAGCTCTCCCACGGCTCCGTCGTCGCCCGGGAGTATGGCATTCCCGCCGTCGCCGGCGTCGCGGGCGCGACCAGCCTGCTACGCGATGGAGACGAGGTGGTGGTCGACGGTCGAGCCGGTATCGTGACGCGTGTGGCCTGATGGCGACGGGGCGACGCTCTCCGTGAGGGGAAGAGGGGAAAAGGGGAAGAGGGAAAACCGGAGCTTCGCCCTTTCTCCTTTGACCCTTTTCCCCCCACGGAGGAGGGTCGCCCCGTCGCCGGCGGTCAGGGGGTGCGACTGGCCCGCGCGATCAACGGCCGGGAGGCCGGAAGTGGTGGCGGCGCCTCGTCCAGTTCCTCCTGGTGCGGGTTACGAGACACGAGGGTCCGCCGCAGTGCGGTGGTGCGATGATCAGCCACGCCGTTCTGCGCCGCCGGGGCCTCCTCGGTGGTGCCCGCGATGAGCCCCAGCGCCGTCGCCGCGCTCACCGGCCGGTGGCGAGGGTCGCGCTCGAGCAACTGGCTGACCAGCCGCTCCAGCCAGAGCGGGGCGTCGGGGCGCAGGGCGCGGATCGACCGAGGCCTCGACGAGAGCTGCTGGTACAGGACCTGTTCGAACGACTCGCCGACGAACGGCGGCTGACCGGTCAGCAACTCGTAGAGGAGCACGCCGACCGCGTACAGGTCGGCCCGCACGGTGGCGGGCTGCCCGCGGACGCATTCGGGCGCCAGGTAGCCCACCGTGCCGACGAGGTGGCCCGTCTGGGTGATCCCGGTCTGGCCGATCAGTCGTGCCAGCCCGAAGTCGGTCAACTTCACCGTCGCGACGTTGCCGACCGAGTCGGAGATGACGAGGACGTTCTCGGGCTTCACGTCGCGGTGGATGACTTGCTGGACGTGGGCGTAGGAGAGCGCCTGGAGCACGGATTGGGCGATCAGTCGGCCCAGGGTGAAGGGGGGCAGCGTATCGGTGCGGTTCAGCCAGGTTCGCAGATCCTCGCCCTCGACGTACTCGAGCACGAGGAACGGGGTTCGTCCGTCGACCGAGGCGTCATGGAGGCGAACGATATTCGGGTGATCCAGCCCGGCGAGGATCCGGGCTTCTCGGACGAACCGCGCGCGGTCCGCCACGCTCAGCCCGCCCAATCGATCGAGCACCTTCAACGTCACGGTCCGACCGAGCACGCGGTCGTGCGCGCGATAAACGGTGGCAAACCCGCCCCGGCCCAGCACCGATTCGATCTGAAAACGCTCGCTCATCCCGCCTCCGCTCTCCAACGCGCCGCGATGCTCCTGGAGACAGTCTAGCCGCTGACGGGGGGCACAATTATAAAAAACTCGTTAAAGCCGCCGTTCATCCCCAGGGCGAGCGCGCCTCGTCTTCACGCAGCAGAGCTATCAGCTCGTCCCGACGTGGGGGTTCTCCGGGGAAGTGCGCCAGGTGCGCCGGACAGCGGCAATCGGATGCGCCGAACCGGGGGACCGGGACGGAGGCGAATGGAAGGGCCAGGACAGCCCGCGCCAGGTCACATTCGCGTCGGGCCGGGCTGGGGAACAGGTGCACCTCGCGCACCGGCGCTTCGGCTCGGAGGTAGTCCAGGTGCCAGCGCCGGATCGGCGAGGGGTGCCGGTGTCGGGCAACCCGCTGCTCCAGCCCGCCCATCGCGCTCCCGACGTAGACGTACCAGCCGGCCGGGAAGTGGAACGTGCCCAGCCGGCCCACCTCGATCGTCCTACCGGTATCAAGCTCCAGAAGAAGAAGGTAACTCCCAGGTGTGCGCGCCGCCGTCGACTTTGACAAACCCTTATTCGGCCGCCCGGACCTCGATGCGGCCGTTGCGGATGCGCACCTCGTAGCGCCGCTCCGACACGGTCGCCGGCCCCGCGACCACCTGTCCATCGGTTAGCCGGAACTTGGAGCCGTGCCAGGGACAGACCACGCAATCTCCCTCGAGCTCACCCTGCGCGAGCGGCCCGCCGAGATGGGTGCAGGTCTCACCGATCGCGTGGACCTGGCCGGAGAGCCGGGTCAAGAGCACGGGCGTCCCGTCGACCTCGACGCGCTGCAACTGGCGCTCGCCCAGTTCGGCGTCGGCCAGCACGGGGATGAACTCCCGCGGCGCCGTCTGAAACGCGGTGTGGCTCACCCCAATCCCGAGGCGATAGACCAGTTCGCCGCCGAGCCAGGTGCTGAAGGTGAGAAGCCCGAAACCCAGGCTCGAGAGCACGATTCCCTGTTTCCGGTTGCCTCGCGCCCGCGCCAGGAGTGAGGCGGCATTGAGGAGGAAGACCGTCGCGTTCGTCAGCCCGTGGATGAAGCCGACTCGCCGGGCGGGCCCATCCGTGTGGCTCCAGTCGGCGAGCCCCGTGAGCGCCGTCGGCACTGCGCCGGCGAGGCCAATGCCGAGCGCCGCGTCGGCCGCGCCGCGCGCCCGGCTGAGCCCGAATAGGTCCAGGAGGTCGAGCAATGCGGTCACCGTCCAGGAACCGACCGGCACGTCGGTGAGCGCGATGTGGAGCGGGTGCCCGAGCCAGGTCCCGTGGGCCAGGCTGCGGAGCTCGGCGCGCTGCTCCAGAAAGTCGAAGATCGGCCCCTGGAGCTTGCCAGCCAACTGATCGGTCCAGGCCTGTTGCTCGACGACTCGCTCGATTACCGTTTCGACCACGTTTTTCCCTCTCTCGACTCGAAAGCTGTCGATGGTTTGGGGACCGCGCGGGCGCAGGCCCCAGAACACGCCCCTGGGAAGCTATCCTTGGAGGGGCTAGCCCGCGGGCGGAGTCACCCGGCCGGAGTTACGGCAACAAGCGGGCCAGGGCGCACACCCTGCACGGTTGCGCCTACCAGCCGGCCATGAATGAGCGGGAGAGAGCCGGCAGATAGAGGCGAGAGGAGATGATCACTACAGGCCGATCCGCTTGTAGGCCGGCAGGGTCAGAAACTCGACGAACTCCTCGCCGAGGGCCACCTGCTCGAAGAGGGCGGTCGCCTCGGGGAAGCGGGCTCGCGCGTAGGTCGCCTCACCCAGCGCCGCGCGGATCTTCTCCAGTTCCTCCGCCATCACCTGCCGGACCAGGTCCCGCGTCAGGCGCCGGCCGTCGCTCAGGCTCACCCCGTGGCGCAGCCACTGCCAGACCTGCGACCGCGAGATCTCCGCCGTCGCCGCGTCCTCCATCAGGTTGTTGATGGCCGCGGCGCCGACGCCCCGCAGCCACGACTCGACGTACTGGATCCCCACGCTGACGTTGCCGCGCAGCCCGGCTTCGGTGACCGTCCCACCAGGCACGCGCACGTCGAGGAGGTCTCGGGCGCACGTCGCCACCTCGGGGCGCTGACGCTCTTTCTGGTGCGGCTTCTCCCCCAGCGCCGCGTCGAACACCGTGAGTGCAACCGGCACGAGGTCGGGGTGTGCCACCCAGGTGCCGTCGAACCCGTCGCCCGACTCCCGCAGCTTGTCCTCGCGCACCCGGGCCAGCGCCACTTCGTTGACCGCTGGATCGCGCCGACTGGGGATGAACGCGGCCATTCCGCCGATGGCGTGGGCCCCGCGGCGGTGGCAGGTCTTGACCAGGAGCTGGGTGTAGGCCCGCATGAACGGGACCGTCATCGTCACCTGCGCGCGGTCCGGGAGGAGAAAGTCCGGGCGGTTGCGGAACTTCTTGATGACGCTGAAGATGTAGTCCCATCGCCCCGCGTTCAACCCCGCCGCGTGGTCGCGAAGCTCATGGAGGATCTCCTCCATCTCGAAAGCCGCCAGGATCGTCTCGATCAGCACCGTCGCCTTGATGGTGCCCCGCGCGAGCCCCAGCCGATCCTGGGCGAAGACGAAAACGTCGTTCCACAGCCGCGCCTCGAGGTGGCTCTCCAGCTTCGGCAGGTAGAAGTAGGGTCCGCTGCCCCGGGCGAGCAGTCGCCGGGCGTTGTGGAAGAGGTAGAGCCCGAAATCGAAGAGGCTGCCGGAGATCGGCTGGCCGTCTACCAGAACCTGCTTCTCGACGAGATGCCAGCCACGGGGGCGAACGAGCAGGGTCGCGACCTGGTCGTTCAGTCGGTAGACGCGCCCATCGGGGTTGGTGAACGAGATCGTGCGCTCGATGGCGTCGATCAGGTTGACCTGGCCCTGGATGAGGTTGCCCCAGGAGGGGGTGTTGGCGTCCTCGAAGTCGGCCATGAAGACCCTGGCGCCCGAGTTCAGCGCGTTGATGACCATCTTCCGCTCGACCGGACCGGTGATCTCCACCCGGCGATCCTGCAAGTCCGCGGGGACGGGCGCCACCCGCCAGTCGCCTTCGCGGACTGACCGAGTGGTGGCCAGAAAGTCGGGCAACTGGCCAGCGTCGAACTCCGCCTGCCGCTCGGCCCGCCGAGCGAGCAGCGCGGCCCGGGTCGCCCCGAACTCGCGCTGGAGACCCGCGACGAAGGCGAGCGCCTCGGGAGTCAGTATCTCGGCAAACCACCCCTGGACCGGGCCGCGAACCTCGATGGAATCGTTGACCACGCCGGAAGCCTCCTCGTTTCTCATTGGTTACAGTGTCCGCAGTCGCTTGCTCTGCTGCTTCTCCGATAGACTCGCAGCGGCACGCTGACCCAGCAACTGGCGGGATACCAGCTCCCAGAAGACACGACGATCCGCCAGCCGGACGACAGCCTGCTCATGGGCCTCGACGAGCGCCCGGGGATAGCCCTGGCCGCGCCGGCACTGGTCGAGCAGGACCGCGTGGACCCGGTCGAGTGACCGGGTGTCGTCGGCGACCCACGCCGGCACCTCGACGCGCACGATCTCCGCGCCGACGTTCAGGTAGAAGAGGTGGACCCGGTGCTCGCCATAGCGCTGAACCGAGGTCGGCCACGGCGAGCGAAAGACGCCGCTGCGCTCGCCCGGCTCCAGGGGCAATCGCTCGAACACCAGGCGGTCCGGGAGGCCGGCGTAGGACTGGCACGCCGCCGTGGGCGGCAGCGCGAAGTCGGCGCAGCGGCGATCGCACTCCGAAGGGGTGTAGGGGCAGCGAGCGATCCGCAGCAGGTTGACGACCTCGCTGGCCCGCGGGCCACTCACATAGCTGGCGATCGGAATGCCCCGCTGGCGCAGCTCGGCGAGGCAACGCAGGAACTCGTCGAGGAGCCGCAAGCGCAGTTGCTGCTCGACGCCGCGCCCCTCGATCGCTGGAAAGGTCAGGGCGCCGTCGAGGAGCGCGACCACGCTGGCCGCCAGCGGGTGTTCCGGCCAGCGCGCGGCGGCCTCGTCGGCGAGCGAGACCAGCTCGCGGAGCTCCGCGACCTGCCGCTTCATGGCCAGCAGGTGCCCCTCGATCGGTACCCACTGGTTGCCGGCTCGGAGATAGAGGTCCTCGTCGCGGTAGCCGAGGGAGGGGCGGCTGTCGAGCGAGGCCGCCGACTCCGGGCCGTACCGTAGCGACACCCGCCCGACGTTGATGAGGTGACAGTAGGCGAGGCCGTGCCGATCGGGCTCGATCTGCGACCCGTCCGCGGCGATCACCACGTACTCGGCCAGCACCACTGGCGCCGGGTACCGGCGGTCGAGCGACTCGCGCGGCCGCGCCGCGGCGGGGCTGTGCGCCCGCATGGCGGCGTCGGCGGACAGCTCTTCCCAACGGCTCGCCTGCTCGCGCAGCGTCCGCGCGGCGTCCTCGGCGCGCTGCCGCTCGCCCGGGAGCGCATCGCCCAGGTGGCGCGCCATGTCGCCGATCTGATGGGTGAGGGCGGTGAGGTCAAGCGTCATTGAGGCCCTTCCCACTATGGGGCGCGCTTGCCGTGCGGTGTCAAGAGGTGGCGGCCCTTCACTCGGCACCTTACCCGGTTGGCGCCAACGCGCGCAGATTGCCGATGACCTCCGGCAGCACGGCCAGGAAGCGCTCGATCTGCGTCTCGTCATTGTCCAGGCCGACGGTGATCCGCAGACTCCCGTGGGCCAGCTCGTCGGGCAGGCCGATCGCGGTCAGCACGTGGGAGGGCTCCAGCGACCCCGAGGTGCAGGCCGAGCCACTCGAGGCGTAGATGCCGCGCTGGTCCAGACCCAGCAGGATCGACTCGCCCTCGATCTGCTCGAAGACGAAGCTGGCGCTGTTCGGCAACCGCTCGGTGGGATGGCCGGTCAACTGAACTCGATCGCCGGAGGCAAGGACGCCGCCGATGATCCGATCGCGCAGCCGCCGCAGGAACTGGTTGTTCTCCTCGCGCCGCTCGTCGGCCAGCCGCAGCGCCGTGGCGAACCCGACGATGCCCGGCACGTTCTCGGTGCCGGCCCGCCGGCCGCGCTCCTGTCCGCCGCCGTGTTGCTGCGGCCAGTAGGTGGTGCCGCGCCGCACGTACAGCGCGCCGGTCCCCTTCGGCCCGTAGAACTTGTGCCCGGAGAGGCTCAAGAGGTCGATCCCGAGCCGGTCGACGTCGAGGTCCAGCGCCCCGCCGGCCTGGACCGCGTCGGTGTGGACGAGCGCGCCGCGCCGGTGCGCCAGCTCGGCGATCCGCGGGATCGGCTGAATCGTGCCGATCTCGTTGTTCGCGAGCAGGATACTGACCAGGATCGTCTCATCGTCGAGCGCCCGCTCCAGCGCCTCCAGATCGACCAGACCGTGGTGGTCCACCGGCAGGTACGTGACGCGGAAGCCAAACTTCTCCAGGTACTGGCAGGAGTGGAGGACCGCGTGGTGCTCGATCGACGAGGTGATGATGTGGCTGCCGCGGCCCCGGTTGGCGAAGGCGACCCCCTTGATCGCCAGGTTGTCGCTCTCGGTGCCACTACCGGTGAAGACGATCTCGCTGGCCCGCGCGCCCAGCACCTCTGCCACCGCGTCGCGCGCCTCGTCGATCGCTCGTCGGGCCTCGCGCCCCAGCGCGTACACGCTCGACGGGTTGCCGCAGCGGTCGGCGAAGTAGGGCAGCATTGCCTCGAACACCTCCCGCGAGAGAGGAGTCGTCGCCGCGTGATCCAGATAGATGGAGTCATCGCTCACGAAAGACCACCTCCTGGTG
>JACPQP010000084.1 GCA_016190465.1 Chloroflexota bacterium | reverse complement strand
TCCCACCAGGGGAGAGGGGCGGCCACCCCCCGCTCCGGGAGAGGAAGGTCGCAAGGATGACGGAGCTCGAGACGACCTGCGCCCAGGCCCAGCGGCGCATCAAGCTGGACACACGGCTGCACGAGGAGGGGGTCGCCGTGCACGTGGAGTGCCGGCCAGACGGCGTGTATCTCACCGGCTCGGTTGCCCGGATGGCTCAGCGCCACTACGCCGAGGAGGACGTCCGGCTGACCGCAGGCGAGGCATCTCTTCCTCTTGTCGACGAGCTGATGGTCGGGCCGGAGCGACCGGACGGCGAGGTGCGCGACAAGGTCATCCACACGCTGGTGGCGGACTCCTCCATCGACGAGACCGCGATCACCGTCGAGGTGCAGAACGGAGTCGTGACCCTCCGGGGCATGGTCGACTCGATCACGAAGAAGCGGCTGCCCGGAGCGCTCTGCTGGTGGATACCGGGAGTGCGGGACGTCCGGAACGAGCTGACGGTGCTCCATCCAGAAGATGATAGCGAGGATCTCCTGGCCGAGGCGGTTGAGCTGGTGCTCGACAAGGACCCTCTCGTCGACGAGACGGGGGTCACCGTGATCACCCACGACGGCCTGGTCCGCCTGATCGGCACCGTGGCAAGCCAGATCGCTCGCGACGCGGCCGAGCAGGATGCGTGGGCGGTGCCGGGGACGCGCCGCGTTCAGAACGACCTGGAGATTGTGTCGCCTCCGGCGCCACTGTCGGAGACGACGCCGCCGGCGCCCCGGCGGTAGACGGCATTCCGATCAGCCGGAAGATGCCGCCCATGGGGGGGGTGGGAACCCGCAGTGCGAGCCCGGGGCAATTCTCAGTCGTTTAGGCGGCGATACGCCTCACCCCGCGGCCTGATCGCCACGACGTACACCGCTCTCTCCGCTTCGTTCACCGTGAAGAGAACGCGCCAGCCTCCGATTCGCGACGAGCGCAATCCTTCGACGCCGACGAGCGGCTTGCTGAGACGTGGATCAAAGGGATCATCAGCCAGTTCGCGCAGGCGAGTCCGGACCCGTCCCTCGGTCGACTGGTCAAGGCGCTCGAGCGCTTTCGCGGCCGGACGCGCCAGTCGAATCGTGTAGCTCACGCCGACCGTTGGCGCTCGTACTCGTCCAGGGTGACGTAGTCGCCGCGCCGGATCGCCTCGATTCCCTCCCGGACCGCCTCGAGGTCCTCAGCGGATAGCGGTTCGGCGTCGGCGAATCCCTCGAAGCCCCTCGCGCTCTTTCTGCCACGGCCGCTCCCGCCGGCCAGGAACGCGTCCAGGTCATCCTGACACACGCGCCACAGCCGGCCAACGCGGACAGCCCGCAACTCGCCTCGGTTGATCGCACGGTAGATCGTCCGAATGTTCACGCGCAGCCGACGCGCCACCTCTTCCACACTTAGCATGGGCGAACCCTCCCTCTCACTACCCCGTGGGAGAAGAGTACATCAGAGTGCATACCAGATCAAGAGGGTGGCAAGCATTGACGCTCCCAGGAGGGCGCCTGGACCAGGTGGAAGCCCCGGACTATACTGACGGCGCGTGTCGCAAGTCTGACGGCTGTGCTTCGTCGGACTTGCGTCGGAGGATGGAGGACGCCGGAGGTGGACCGCATGTCGGCAAGCCCGGTCGAGCAACCAGTCGGCCCGCCCGAGATCGGGCCGATGCTGCGGCAGTTGCAGGAAGACACAATACTCCTGGTCGCCCCGGGGCTGCTCGTGGCGAGCCTGGCCCTGCTGGGAGTGGCCCGCCAGTTCCCCGACCCGGCCTATGCCGTTGGCCTGTCCCTGCTGCTGTGCCTGATAGCCGCCCTTGTCTGGGTCCTCTACAAGCGCTGTTACCTGGGTGCGGCGTGGACGCTCGCCTCGGGCTGCACGGGGTCTGTTTTTCTCCTCGCCGTCTGGGGTCAGGCGAGCGCTGGCCTTGCCATGCTCGGGCTCGCGGTCGGTCTGGCCGCGCAGTTCATCAGCGTGCTCGGAGCCACGCTCCTGGCGACCCTCTGTACGGCGTTGCTGGTGCTGGCCCCGAAGACGATACTCCCCGCCGATGAGACGCTGCGCGCCATCTCGCTGGTGATGATCTGGGGCACCGTCGGGCTGGTCTGGCTGACGAGCCGGCCGCTGGCGACAACCCTGAGATGGTCGTGGTCCAGCTACGAGCAGAGCCGTTCGCTCCTGGAGCGGGCGCGCGACCAGCAGGTGCAGCTCAAGCAAACGCTCGACGATCTGGCCGCGGCGAACATCCAACTGGTCCGGTTGAACCAACTGGCCAATGCGCTGCGCCAGGCGGCCGAGGACGCCCGCCGGACCAAGGAGCAGTTCGTCAGCAACGTGAGCCACGAGCTGCGCACGCCGCTGAACATGATCATCGGCTTCGCCGAGATGATCCTGGAGGCGCCCGAGACCTACGGTAGCTACATCCCGGCCGCTCTGCTTGCCGACCTCGAGGTCGTCCGCCGGAACAGCCAGCACCTCTCCAGCCTGATCGACGACGTGCTCGATCTCAGCCAGATCGAGGCCGGCCAGATGGCCCTCGTCAAGGAGCGGGTGACCCCGCGGGGGATCGTCGACGCCGCCATCGCGGCCGTGCGAGCGCTCTTCGAGTCGAAGCGGCTCTACCTGCGCGTGGAGGTTCCGGACGACCTGCCCGCGGTGCTGTGCGATCGAACGCGCGTCCGGGAGGTCGTGCTCAACCTCCTCAGCAACGCCGGCCGCTTCACCGAGCATGGCGGGGTCGAGGTACGCGCCTGGCGAGAGGGAGAAGGGCTGGGGAGCGACGTCGTGGTGAGCGTTGCCGACACCGGCCCCGGCATCGCTCCGGAAGACGCGGAACGGGTCTTCCGTCCGTTCCAGCAGCTCGACGCCTCGATCCGCCGGCGGCACGGGGGCACCGGACTCGGCTTGAGCATCAGCAAGAGCTTCGTCGAGCAGCACGGGGGCAGGATGTGGCTCGAGAGCCAACCCGGCGCCGGCACGACCTTCTTCTTTCGGCTGCCGGTCGACCCGTCGGTCGCCGTAGACGGCGGGGCCTCGCGCTGGATCAACCCGCGCTGGGAGCTCCAGCCGCGCACGCGGCGCTGGAGCCTGCCGCCCATCGTCGTTCGGCCCCGGCTCGTCGTGCTGGAGAGCGGCAGATCCCTCCAGCGGCTGCTGGCCCGTTATATGACGGATTGCGAGCTGGTGCCGGCCACCAACCTGGCACACGCCATCCAGGAGCTGGCGCACGCGCCTACTCAGGCGCTCCTGGTCAACGGCGTCTCGGTGGGCGCGGCGCTACAGGAGCTCGCGCGGTCGGGTGGGTTGCCCAGGAGCACCCCAGCGATCGTCTGCGCCGTGCCGGGCGAGAGCGAAGCAGCCAGCACCCTCGGGGTCGACGACTATCTGGTCAAGCCGGTCTCCCGGGAGCGGCTGCTGGCCGCCCTCGATCACCTGCACCTGAAGGATCGGACGATCCTGGTCATGGACGATGAGCCGGAGGCTCTCCAGCTCTTCCGGCGCGTGCTGGCCTCGGCTCAGCCGGGGTATCGAGTGCTTGGGGCGACGAACGGCCGCGAGGCTCTTGATCTCTTGAGAACCGAGCGACCCGATGCCATCCTGCTCGACCTGGTGATGCCCGATATGGACGGCTTCCGGCTCCTCGAGGCGCGAAACCAGGATCTCGCGCTGCGCCACGTCCCGGTAGTGGTGATCTCCGCCCACGACCCGCACGGCCAGTTGATCGTCAGCAACGCTCTGGGCGTCGTCCACTCCGGCGGGCTCGCCGTTCACCAGTTGCTTGCCTGCGTCGAGGCGCTCATCCGGATTCTCTCGAGCGCGGGCGCAGGTGGCGATCCAGTGCCGACAGGAGAGCCTGCCGCGTGACCGGCTTGCGGATGAAGGCCGCCGCGCCGAGGGTGAGGGCGAGCTGCTCCTGGGGCAGGATGGTGCAGACGACGACCGGGACATTCTGGGTCCGGGGATGCTCGCGGAAGCGTCCGAGCAACTCCCAGCCGTCGATTCCCGGAAGCATGACGTCCAGGACGATGGCCGCGAACGCGACTTCCTCGGCCTGGCCAAGCGCTTCCTCGGGCTGGCGAGCGCCACGGAACTGGTAGGGCGGCAAGCTCCTGACCGACGCGGCGAACGACGCCTACAAGAACGGCCGCGCGCAACTCGAAGCCATCAGGAAAGAGGTAACGAGCGTCTGAGCGGCGCTGCGCGGTCGCGCTGACTTCACCCGGAGGCCACGGCCGAGTCGCCGTGGCTTCCGGATCCAGTCGCAGGACGGCAGTGATGGAGCAGGAAGCCGTCGCGGACAGCACCAAGACCGGCCAGGGAGCCGGGCTTGGTGCTGTCCGCGCAAGCTCGTCCCCGGAGTTCCCTCAGCGAAAAGCCTATCGGGCCCTCAACTGGCGACTGCCGGCTGCCCCTCGGTCGTGAGGGCGCGGTTCGCGATGAGCTTGTTCAGCGCGTTGATGTAGGCCCGCGAGCTGGCCACGATGATGTCGGTGTTCGCGCCTCGACCCGAGTACGTGCGCCCGTCCGCCTCGATCCGGATCGACACTTCGCCGATGGCGTCGATGCCCGCGGTAACCGACTGCACCGAGTACTCAGTCAGGCGGTTCGGCACCCCGACTACTCGGTTGATCGCCTTGTACACCGCGTCGACCGGACCGGTCCCGTGCGCCGAGTCGACCAGGACGGCGCCATCCGGCGCGGTCAGGCGCACCGTCGCGGTCGGGATGCTGTGGTCGCCGCAGGAGACCTGGACGTGGTCCAGCCGGTAGATCTCGGCCGGCGCCCGGACCTCGTCGGCAATCAGCGCCTCGATGTCGCGGTCGGTGACGGACTTCTTCAGGTCGGCGACCTCCTTGAACCGGGCGAAGGCTCGGCCAAGCTCCTCCTCGGAGAGGCTGTACCCCAGCTCTTGCAGCCGGGCCTTGAAGGCGTGCCGTCCGCTGTGCTTGCCCAGGACCAGCGTGCTCTGGACCAGACCGACTGCCGTCGGATCCATGATCTCGTAGGTCGTGCGCTCCTTGAGGAAGCCGTCCTGGTGGATGCCCGACTCGTGGGCGAAGGCATTGGCCCCGACGATGGCCTTGTTCGCCTGGACGAGCATGCCGGTGTAGTTGGAGACCATCCGGCTGGTCTTGTAGATCTGGGTCGTGTCGACCCGGGTGTCGATCTTGTAGTAGTCCTTCCGGGTCCGCAGGGACATCACGACCTCTTCCAGCGAGCAGTTGCCGGCGCGCTCGCCCAGCCCGTTGATCGTGCACTCGATCTGTCGGGCACCGTTGACGACGGCGGCGAGGCTGTTGGCCACCGACATCCCCAGGTCGTCGTGGCAGTGGACCGAGATGATCGTCTTCTCGACGCCCGGCACCTTCGCCCGGATGTCAGCGATGAGGCGTCCAAACTCGTAGGGGGTGGTGTAGCCGACGGTGTCCGGGATGTTCAGGGTAGTCGCCCCGGCCTCGATGGCGATGGCCAGCATCTGCATCAGGTACTCGGGGTCGGAGCGGGTCGCGTCCATTGGCGAGAACTCGACGTCCTCGACGAAGCCCCTCGCCCGGGCAACCATCTCCGCGGCCATCTCCAGCACCTTCTCTCGGCTCTTGCGGAGCTGGTGAGCCAGGTGGATGTCCGACGAGGAGATGAAGACGTGGATGCGCGGGCGCTCGGCGTCCCGGAGCGCCTCGCCCGCCTGGTCGATATCGAGGGGCACGGCCCGGGCCAGCCCGCAGATGGTGACGCCGCGCACCTCCCGGGCGATGCGTTGCACGGCGTCGAAGTCGCCCGGCGACGAAGCCGGGAAGCCTGCCTCGATGATGTCCACGCCCATCCGCTGGAGCTGGTGGGCGATGGTGATCTTCTCCGCGGTGTTGAGCGTGCAGCCCGGCGACTGCTCACCATCCCGCAGCGTCGTGTCGAAGATCAATACCCGGTCCATAGTCTCTCCTTGTCACTTCTTCAGCCAGGGCATCATCGCCCGCAACCGCTTGCCGACGACCTCGAGCGGGTGGTCGGCGTCCTGCTTGCGTAGCGCGGAGAAGCTCGGCCGACCGGCCTGGTTCTCGAGGATCCAGTTTCGCGCCCACACGCCGGTCTGGATGTCCCGGAGCAGGCCCCGCATGGTCTCGCGGACTTGCCCGTCGATCACCCTGGGGCCGGCCGTGTAGTCGCCGTACTCCGCCGTGTCGCTGACCGAGTAGCGCATGTAGCTGAGACCGCCCTTGTAGATGAGGTCGACGATCAGCTTCAGCTCGTGGCAGCACTCGAAGTAGGCGAGCTCCGGCGGATAGCCCGCCTCGACCAGCGTCTCGAACGCGGCCTTGATCAGAGCCGAGGCGCCGCCACAGAGCACGGCCTGCTCGCCAAACAGGTCGGTCTCGGTCTCCTCGCGGAAGGTCGTCTCGATGACGCCGGCACTGGTCGCGCCGATGCCCTTGGCGTAGGCCAGCGCGTTGGCGGTCGCCCGCCCCGAGCTGTCCTGATAGACGGCCAGCAGGGCTGGCGTGCCGACGCCGGTCGTGAACAGCTCGCGCACGATGTGACCCGGGCCCTTAGGCGCAACCATCGAGACGTCGACGTTCTTCGGCGGAAGGATCTGGTTGAAATGGATGTTGAAGCCGTGCGCGAACATCAACGTCTTGCCCGGCCCCAGGTTGGGGGCAATGGCCTCTTGATAGAGCCGTGGCTGCGTCTGGTCGGGCACGAGCAGCATCATGAAGTCGGCTCGCTTCGCCGCCTCTTCGGCGGTGGCTACCTCGACCCCGTCGGCCTGCGCCTTCTCCCACGAGCGACTACCCTGGTAGAGGCCCACCACCACGTCGAGCCCGCTGTCACGCAGGTTCAGCGCGTGCGCGTGGCCCTGGCTGCCGTAGCCGATGATAGCGATCTTCTTTCCCTGAAGCAGCGCCAGATCGGGGTCGGCGTCATAGTACATATTGACCATTATCCAGTCCCCACCTCTTGTTTTTTCTCTTGCGCGACGCCCTCACCCCACCCCTCTCCCAGCGGGAGAGGGCGGGGGTGAGGGCGTCTCACCCCGTCCCCGCC
>JACPQP010000083.1 GCA_016190465.1 Chloroflexota bacterium | reverse complement strand
GGATCGGCGGGCAAGGGGTAGACCAGGATCGCGCCGTCGTGGAGCCGCCACGCCAGGGTATCACCGGGAGAGATTCCCAGGGCCTCGCGGATCTCCTGAGGTATGACCGTCTGTCCTCTTACTGAGACCTTGGTTTGCATGGACATCTCCAGTTCATGATGCCGCCTACCGTCAGGTAAGACTGGTATATCGTGAGTCTTGTCACGACGCAAGTTAGCTGCTCGCTTAGTCGCTTAGCTGAAACCGGCTCTAATCGGACACAAGGTTCGCTCCGACAACCTCCGGCCGGTCGGGGCGAACCTTGTGTCCGCTCCGCTACCCTGGCGAAGCCCGCCTGCGCGGGCTGCTTGAGTCGGCGAAGGCCGACTTCGTCAAGGTAGCTCGCGACCGATGAAGATTGTCGAAATAACCTGGCGCACGCGCCACGCCGACGGCGTGCCTGGCGACTGAAGTCGCGGCTACCTTGACGAAGCCCGCCTGCGCGGGCTGCTTGAGTCGGCGAAGGCCGACTTCGTCAAGGTAGCTCGCGACTTTAGTCGCCGAGCACCTCGTCCGACGGCGGCTTCTGGGCCAGACTATTTCGCTCACTTCCATCAGTCGCCGAGCCCCTCGTTCCCCGGCGCCCGTTGCCTACCCTGGGGGGAGGATGGACGAATCAGGGTGCGTTTCTCGGCAGGGCAGGCGGCACAACAGGTATAATCGTGGTGAAAGCGGTCGCCGATCGCGATGTGCGCCGCGCGCACCAGGGGAGAGGCACGATGATGATCCACGGTGGTGGCCACGGCTGGTGGTCTTTTCTGCACCACGACGAGTCCGAGGACCGGCCGACGGTGAGCCGGGCGCTCTTGCGCCGGGTGCTCGCCTGGGGCTGGCCCTACCGCTGGAGCCTCGTGGCGATGCTGGGCTGCATCCTTGGCTCGACGCTGTTCGGCCTGGTGCCGCCGCTGCTCTACCGGGACCTGATCGACTATACGCTGCCGAACCGCGACTTCGGCCGACTCAACCTCCTCGCGCTCGGCATGATCGGCATCCCCCTGGTCAACGGCCTCCTCGGCGTCGTGCAGCGGTACTTCAGTTCCCGAGTCGGCGAAGGGGTGATCTTCGACCTGCGGTGTGCGCTTTTCCAGCACTTGCAGCGGATGCCCCTCCGCTTCTTCACCCACACGCGGACCGGCGAGCTGATGTCGCGACTCAACAACGACGTCGTCGGCGCCCAGCAGGCCGTCAACAACACGATCATCAGCGTGGTGTCGAACGTCGTGACCGTCGCGCTGACGCTGACCATCATGCTCTCGCTGGAGTGGCGCCTCACCCTGCTCGCGGTCGGGATCCTCCCGCTCTTCATGCTCCCGGTCCGCCGCGTCGGCACCGTGCTCCGCCAGCTCTCGCGGGAGGCGATGAGCGTCAACGCACAGATGAGCGCGCTCATGAACGAGACGCTGAACGTCAGCGGCGCGCTGCTGGTCAAGCTCTTCGGCCGAGCGCCCGACGAGAACCGGCGCTTCGCCGAGCGCGCCGCGCGGGTCCGCGACATCGGCGTTCGCCAGGCGTTCGTCGGCCGCTGGTTCTTCCTCATCCTCAGCCTGGTGAGCGCGGCGGGCACCGCCGTCGTCTTCTGGATCGGTGGCCAACTGGTGCTGCGGGGCGAGTTCACCGCGGGCACGATCATCGCCTTCGGGGCCTACCTCACCCAGCTCTACGGCCCGATCTCGTCGCTGGCCAACGCCCGGGTCGAGTTCGTGACCTCGCTCGTCAGCTTCGAGCGGGTGTTCGAGGTGCTGGACCTGCCGATCGAGGTGGGAGATCGGCCCCGAGCGCAGCCACTGGAGCAGACGCGGGGCCACGTTCGCTTCGAGGACGTCTCGTTCAGCTATCAGCCCGATGATGGCATCCCCATCGCCCGACTCGGCGAAGTGACCCGCTGGGGCCGGCGGGGCGGCGAGCCACCGCCGCTGACCTTGCCCGAGGACATCGCTCGACTGCGCCAGGAGCGGCCCGCCGACCACGGGGAGCGGCGCTGGGCGCTCCAGGACGTCTCCTTCGAGATCCGGCCCGGCCAGCTCGCCGCCCTGGTCGGACCGAGCGGCGCTGGCAAGACGACGGTGACCTATCTCCTGCCGCGCCTCTATGACCCGACGGATGGCCGCATCACCATCGACGGGCACGACCTGCGCGACCTCTCCCTCCAGTCGCTCTCCCGACAGATCGGGATGGTGACCCAGGAGTGCTACCTGTTCCACGACACGATCCGGGCGAACCTGCGCTACGCCCGACCAGAGGCGACCGACGCGGAGCTGGAGGCCGCGTGCGGCGCGGCCCACATCCACGAGTTCATCGCGGGCCTGCCCGACGGCTACGACACGATCGTCGGCGAGCGGGGCTACCGGTTGTCCGGCGGCGAGAAGCAGCGGGTGGCGATCGCCCGCGTCATCTTGAAGGACCCCCGGATCCTGGTGCTCGACGAGGCCACGTCTCACCTCGACTCGCAGTCCGAGGCGCTCATTCAGGCGGCGCTGACCGAGGTGATGCGCGGACGGACCAGCCTGGTCATCGCCCACCGTCTCAGCACCATCCTGGCCGCCGACGTGATCCTGGTGCTGAGCCAGGGACGACTGGTCGAGCAGGGCACTCACGAGGAACTGCTGGCGCGGGGCGGGCTGTACGCCCGCCTCTACGAGACCCAGTTCCGCCCCCGCGTGGGCCCGCGGGCGGCGCACGTTCGACCGGGGTAGAGACGCCCTGCCAGGGCGTCTCGACACGTTTGCCCACCGCCAGGCCAGCGAAACCCGATCCCCCTTGACCTGTTGACTCTTTGCGCTACAATACGCGACGAGCGATGGAGCAGGGGCACGAAAGGGGGTGTATGGTGATCGACCTTCTCCACTGGTGGAATCTCGTCTTCCTTCTCCCTCTGTTGCTGGGACTGCTCTACCTCCTGCTCCAGGCCTTCACCGGTGCCCCCGAGCACGACGGCGAGGCGACCGCCGATCACGCGCCGGATGGCGACGCCGGGCACGCAGGACACGCTGCCGAGCACGGCGAGGCGTCAGGCGGCGAGGGGCACGATGCCGACAGTGAGCAGGACGCGGGACTGGCCTGGAAGGCGATGGCGTTTCTCGGTTTCGGCAGGGTGCCACTGTCCATCCTGTTGACGACCTTCTGCCTCGTCTGGGGCTTCTCCGGCTGGATCAGTAATCAGGCGCTCGGCGATGTCGTGGGCTTCCCTGGCCCCGGCATCGGCGTATCGCTGGCGATCGCGCTGGTCAGCTCGGCGATGCTCACTCGCTACCTCGCGCGGGGGCTCTCCCGCCTCCTGCCGATGACCGAAACGTACGGGTTGACCCGACGTGACCTGGTCGGCAAGAGCGCCGTCGTCCGGTTCGCTGTCACCACGGAGTTCGGTCGCGCCTGGCTCCACGATAGCCGGGGCGTGCTTCACGAGGTCTCTTGCCGCGTGAAGTCCGGTGAGCCGGACATCCCACCCGGACGGCGCGTCGTGCTCTACGAGTTCGACGTGGACAAGGAGGTGTTCATCGTCTTTCCTGATCCCACCCAGGGGTCGGCGCTCCCGCAGTTGCCCGAGTAGTAGCGGCGATTGGAGACCCCCTCTCGCGCAGCGGCTCGGCGGGACCCGCGGCGTGGTCAGCCTTCGCGGCGGGAGGGGAGCGATCGGCGCACAGAACGTGGATACCGGAAGTAAGGAGGTAGCGGAATGACGGAACGAAAGTCAAGCTCTGGCTCGGGGACGAAGATTGTCTTCTTTGGCCTGTTCTTCATCGTGGGGCCCATCGTGGCGCAGGCGGCTGGCTATCGCATTCCGGTCGAGAGCCAGGCGCTGCTCATGCTCTTCGGCGTGGTCTTGCTCATTCTGGGGAGTATCGTGCTGACGGTTACTCGTCTGTACCACAAGACCGCGGCCGATCGCGCGCTGGTGAGGACCGGGATGGGTGGACCAAGGGCCATCATCGACGGTGGTGCGCTGGTCATCCCGGTGGTACACGAGCTCATTCCGGTGTCACTTCAGACGATGCGCCTGGACGTCGAGCGGTCCGCGGCGAACGCGTTGATCACCGGAGACAATCTCCGCGCGGACGTGGAGGCGGAGTTCTATATCAAGGTGCAAAAGAGATCCGAGGATGTCATCGCCGCCGGCACGTCGCTGGGCGAGCGGTCGGTCGATGCGGAGAGCGTGAAGCACCTGGTGTTTCAGAAGCTGGTCTCCGCGCTACGCACCGTCGCGGCGACTCGCTCCCTCAATGAGCTGCACACCAAGCGCGACGACTTCGCCTCGGCGGTGCAACAGATCGTGGAGCGGGACCTGGCGCATAACGGGCTCACCCTGGAGACGGTGACGATCTCGAAGCTGGACCAGACGCCGCCGACGGCGATGCGGGGTGAGGACAACGTCTTCGACGCCCAGGGGCTGCGGACCATCGCCGAGATCACGAACCAGCAGCGGATCCGGCGCAACGAGATCGAGCGGGAAGCCGACCAGCGGGTCAAAGAGCAGGATGTGGCGCGCGATCAGTTCCTGTTCCAGCAGGACGTCGTCCGCTCCCGGGCCGAGGCAACCCGCGATCGAGACATCCAGACGGCCCGGGCAGAGGCGGCCCGCGAGGCCAAGACCTTTGCCGCCGAACAGGAGCGCCAGGTGGGGCTCGCCCAGGTCGAGCAGCAGCGGGCCGTCCAGATCGCCGAGGTCGAACGGGAGAGGGCGCTGAAGGTCGCGATGCAGCAGCGCGAGCAGGCGGCCGATATCGCGGCCCGCGACCGGGAGATCGCGGTGGCGATGAAGGAGCGCGAGCGCGCCGAGGCGGAAGCGCAACGGTTCAGCGCGGAAACCAGGATGGAAGCCGATCGGCAGGCAGTGACGATGGTTCAGACGACCCAGGCGGCTGAACGCGAGAAGGCCAGGGCCGTGATCGAGGCCCAGGCCGGCATCGAAAGGACCCGGCTGCAAGAGCAGATGGGGGCCGACGTGGCCGCCTACCGGATGGTCCGGTCCGCCGAAGCCGAGCAGACCGCGGCGGCAAAACAGGCCGAGGCCCGGCGCACGCTCGCCCAGGCCGAAAAGGAGGCCAAGACCCTGGAGGCGGAAGGCGAGCGAGCGGCGCAACTGGTGCCGGTCGACGTCGAGCGCCAGAGGGTTGAGGTGGAGCGCGCCCGCGTCGACGTGCGGCGCGAGGACCTGCGGAACCAGTCCGAATTCGAGACGATCGCCCGCGAGCTGCAAGTGGACCTGGCCAGGATCGAGGCCGAGAGAGAGGTCCGCATCGAGACCGCTCGCGCCCTGGGGGCGGCCGTGGCGAGCGCGAAGATGACGGTGTGGGGTTCTCCGGAGACCGTGACCCGCCTGACCGAGGCATTCTTCCGGGGGCAACAGGGCAGCGCCGTCCTCGACGGCCTGCTGGCGGGCGCGTCGCCGGAAACGAGGCAGACCCTCGCCGGCATCGGGCAGTTGCTGGCGCCCCTCATCGCGTCGGCGACCGGAAAGCCAGCCGATCCCCAGGCGATCGAGGAGGCGCTGGCGAAGATCGACGGGAGCTCGGGGAGCAACTAAATCGTCGGGCGCTCACTGCGCTGCACGGTCGGATGCGTCATCGCCCGGGACAGATGAGAACCGCAGATGAACGCGGCCCTCACCCCCTCGCCCCTCTCCCCGTGGGAGAGGGGTAGGGGGTGAGGGCGTCTCCCCGTGGGAGAGGGGCGAGGGGTGAGGGCGGCGTTCATCTGCGGTTTTCGGCCTCGGGGCGCTGGCCGAGCGCCTGTCATTCTGATAGAATGCTGGGTCAGTGAGTATCCTTCTTCAGCAACCGGAACGCAACCGGACGCAACCGGAGAGCTTGCGCGCGGGCGAGATGCCGCGCGGAAACGGAGGCCGGGTAACCGTGAAATCGCTCCGCAACGCCCTGCCGACGCTGGTGACCCTGGTCGCGCTGGGGTGCGGGCTGCTGGCGCTCGAGGCTGCCCGCGTCGGCGACTGGGGGCTGGCGCTCCGGCTCATCCTGCTCGCCGCGGTGGCCGATGGCGTCGACGGCACCGTCGCTCGCCGCTTGCGCCTGACCAGCGCGCTGGGCGAGCAGTTGGACTCGTTGTCCGACGTGGTGGCCTTCGTCGCCGCGCCAGCGTTCCTGTTCATGGCCCGCTACGCCGACGGCCAGCCGGCTCTCCGGATCGGCGTCGCCCTCGCGTTCGCCGCGGCCGGCGCGTACCGTCTGGCTCGCTTCCACGCGCAGCCCAGCCCGAACGCGTTCTGTGGTCTTCCGGTCACCGCGGCCGGTCCGGCATTCGCGATCCTGACCGCCGGACCGTTCGGGGTCAGCGACGCGGTCGCTGCCACGGGTGGCGTCGTCCTCGCCCTGCTGATGGTGAGCCGGCGCCCGTTCCCCAAGCTGGCGCAGGCGCGCCGCCGGTTGCTCGCCGTCGTCGGGGCCGCCGCTCTCGTCGTCGCGGTCTGGCCCGGCGTCGACGCGCTGGCTGTCGCGGGGGGACTCGCGATCGTCGCTTACCTCGCCTGGGGCTTGCTCGGGTTCGCGCCGTCGACCCCGGACGCCGCGTCCCGGTAGGCGTCGGCGCGGAGGAGGGCCACCACGCTGACACCACGCCCCGCTAGCTCCGACCCGACGCCCTCACCCCCCCAACAGGCCATGGGAACCGTAGGCGCCTCTCCCGCTGGGAGAGGGCCACGGCTCTCGTTCCTTCTCGCCTTCTGGCGCGCGCGGAAGACGATCGGCGCGATCGCCCCGAGCAGCGATGGGCTCGCCCGGCGGATCGCCCAGTTGGCCGATGTCGGCCGGGCGCGCACGGTGGTCGAGTTCGGTCCGGGCACCGGTGCGATCACCCGCCGCCTGCTCGAGGTGTTGCCGTCAGACGGCCAGCTCTGGGCGTTCGAGGTCTACCCGCCGTTCATCGCCTACCTGCGCGAAGCGATCCGCGACCCCCGGCTGACGGTCGTTGGCGAGTCGGCCGAGCGCGTGACGCAACTGCGTGGCGCGCTCGGCTCCGACGTGGAGCGCATCATCTCGGCCGTCCCGTTTAGCCTGCTGCCGAAAGCGGAGACTCAGCAGATGCTCCGGGCGTCGGCCAGTGTGCTGCATCCGGCGGGCATCTTCCTGGCGCTCCAGTACCACCCGCGCTATCTGGCGCCGCTGCTCCGGAATGAGTTCGCCCGGGTCGATGGCCACTGGTATCCGTGGAATCTGCCGCCAGCGCTCCTGCTGACCGCGCGACACCCGCGGCCAGGCTCAGGCGGGGCGACGGGGCGACCGGGCGACGGACCTCACCCCCTGGCCTCCTCTCCCACGCTGCGGGAGAGGGGCATCGGCGCTAACATAGGGCCTGACACGGCGGCACCTGGGCAGACCTCTCCCCCCGGCCCCCTCCCCGACGCAGGGAGGGGGAGCCATCCCCCTCCCCGCGTCGGGGAGGGGGGAAGGGGGGAGAGGTCTGCCCCAGCGCCCCGAGGTGACCCTAAGTTAGCGCCCATGCGGGAGAGGGGGGAGGGTTCGGGGC
>JACPQP010000080.1 GCA_016190465.1 Chloroflexota bacterium | reverse complement strand
GCCCTTCCTGGACCTACCCGGAGCCGTTAAGGGACTTTCCGCAACCCACTTTGCTTGACCCCGTCTTCGGCCGCCACCTATAATGAAGCCAGTTGGCCCACGTCCCGCGATACGGGGCAGCCCGCGGTCCGGTGGCGAACCACGTGGTAGTACCCGGTGCGATGTGCGATCTTCGCGTTCGTTCGCGCCCTTTCGCGGCCTTTCCAGCAGCGAGCGGCGGCGTTGAGCAGGGTGAATTGCTGTGGTGGTCCAAATACCTACCCCCGTGGGCAGGCAGCAGGAGAGAAAAGGGCCCTCCCGTTGACACGGTGCCCACAGTGGGGTGGGGCCCGCCCCAGGGACGGCCGGGGCGGGGATTGGCAAGGAGGGTACGCGCTATGGCATCGGGCTTTCCGCGGATGGTGCGGGTGCGCCAGCGGCTCTGGGATAGACGGTTGGCGGACATCGAGGGCCATGTGGCCCGGCAGGTGCGGCAGAGCAACCTCGGCCGCACGCTGAAGCCGGGCGCCTCGGTGGCCATCACCGCCGGCAGCCGAGGCATCGCCAACCTCGACCGGATCATCTGGACGACCGCGACGACTGTCCGCGAACTGGGCGGCCTTCCCTTCGTCGTGCCGGCCATGGGGAGCCACGGCGGCGCCACTGCCGAGGGACAGCTCGGTGTGCTCGCCAGCTACGGCGTCACCGAGGACCGGATGGGCTGCCCGATACGTTCCTCGATGGAGGTCGTCCCGATCGGGCACACGCCGAGCGGCATGCCCGTCCATCTGGACCGTAATGCTGCTTCGGCCGACGCCATCGTCGTCGTCAACCGCGTCAAAAAGCACACCGACTTCCGCGGGCGCACCGAGAGCGGCCTGATGAAGATCATGGCCATCGGGCTGGGCAAGAAAGTGCAGGCTGAGCTGATCCACTCCTATGGCTCGCCCGGGCTGAAGCGATTGGTGCCCGAGGTCGCCCGGGTGATCCTCGCCAGCGCGCCGATCGCGCTGGGCCTTGCCATCCTCGAGAACGGCTACGATGAGACGGCCGACATCGTCGCGCTCGAGCCCGACGAGATCGAGACGGGCGAGGCCCGGCTGTTGCGGCTGGTCAAGCGGCACGCCCCGGGCATCCCGTTTGACGAACTCGACGTCCTCGTCGTCGATCGGATCGGCAAGGACATCAGCGGCTCGGGGCTCGACACCAACGTCATCGGCCGGATGAAGATCCTGGGAGTGCCCGAACCGGACCGCCCCCGGATCAAGGCGCTCGTCGCCCTCGACCTGACCCCGGCGTCGCACGGCAACGCCATCGGCCTCGGGCTCTGCGACGTCGTCAGCCGGAAGCTCGTCGACAAGATGGACCCGGGCGCGACCTACACCAACGGGATCATCAGCGGGTTCTGGGAGCGCGGCAAGATCCCGATCACACTGCCGAGCGACGCGCTGGCGATTCACACGGCCCTCTCCCGGCTCGATCCGGAGGCGCGCGCGGCCCCGCGACTCGTCCGCATCCTGGACACGCTCCACCTGGCCGAAATCGACGCCTCGGAGGCGCTCATCCCCGAGATACAGGCGCGCGCCCTGGAGATCGTCGGCGAGCCGGCGCCGTTGCGCTTCGACGAGAGCGGCACGGTCGTGCCGATGGCTCTTGACGAAGGAATACACACGGAGGCAGAAACCCACCCATGGCCCGTTCGAGCTTGAAGTCCACGGAAGTCCAGAGCCGGTTCATCCGACGCCTGCGCGAGGTGTCGCGCGGGGTGGTCGGGGGCATTGGCTTCGGCCGGCTTGAGCCAAAGCCGGTCCCCGCGCTGCTGATCGTCGCCCGGCTGCCGCGCAACGAAGGCACGCTGGCCGCGGCAGCCGCCGCGGCCGGTGCCGACGCGGTCGTGCTCGGCCTCGCCGCACCCGGTCCGGGCAGCGTGACCTTTGGCGACCTCGACGCCGAGCGCGAGGCGATCGCCGCGGCCCTGAAAGCGGCGGGCGGCATCCCCTGCGGCGTCTACGTCGGAACCAGCGCTGACGTCGCCCCTGATGCCTTCACCGCGCTCGCCAGCCTGGGCGTCGACTACGTCTCGGTCCTACCCCACCGCGCGCCGGTTGCGCTCCTCCGGCTTCCGACGCTCGGCTGCGTTGCCCGTCTCGACCAGCAGTACCCGACCGGCCCGATCCGCGGCCTGAACGAGATCGACATCCACGCCTTCGAGGTGGTCGGCAGTCGCCCCGAGGGGAGCCTGGCCGGCTTCACGCTCCACGACCTGGCGACCTATCGGCAGGTCGCCGATTCTGCCCGCCGGCCGATCATCTGCGGCGCCGACTTCGCGCTGGGCCAGCCAGACCTGGCCTACATTCGGGAGCTGAGCATCGAGGCGGTGACGATCGGTTTCCCCGCCGACGCCACGGCGGATGACGTTCGCGCGCGGGTCGCGTCGCTGCGCCAGTCCATCGACCAGCTCGGCGCCCCGGTTGGGCGGGGACGCGCCCTGGAGGGGCCTACAGTGGTGCTGCCGCGCATCCAACCGAGGGCCGAGGAGGAGGAGCCCGACGAGGACGAGTGATTCGGGCAAAGCACGATCAATGCGGGGCGCCTGACCGAGCGCGCGCCGCGGCCGTCTTTCTGGCCGTGTTCGCCCTGTGCTTCTCCACCTACAGCCGTCTGCTCCCAGCCGCCGCGGATGAGATGCTCTATTACGCCCTGACGCAGAGCCTGGCCAAGTGGCAGGTTTTCACGCTCGACCAGGTGTCGACGGTGGGACCCGGTCCAGAGGAGTTCGGCATCGGTGGGCACCGTTACTCGAAGAAGGGGCCACTCACTTCCTTGCTTGCGGTGCCGCTCTTCTGGCTGGCCCAGCGGCTCCCCATCGGCGCGGTGGACACCGTACTCCTCCTCAACCACATCGTCACGGCGCTGACCGCGACACTGCTCTTTCTCCTGGCGCGACGACTCGGCTATTCGCCTGCGGTCGCGCTGGCCGTGGCGGGGATCGCGACATTCTGCACCCCCCTCTGGGTCTATGCGAAGAGCCTGTTCAGCGAGTCGACGATTACCCTCTGTCTCGTAATGACTCTTTACGCTGCCCACGCAGCGGCGACGACCCAGCGCCGCGCGTGGATCGTGGCGACCGGACTGGGGTTCGGCCTGGCGGCGGCCGCGAAGAACCTCAACGCGGCGCTCCTCGCGCCGGTGCCGCTGTATATCGGCTGGTCGGCTGTGCTGCATCGGCGGCTCTCCCATAGTGCGACCTCCCCACCCAACGCCACCCTGACGGGGGAGGGGCGAGGAGCGAGGAGAGACACGGGGGTTCCTCGCGGCGCGCGCGATGGCCGGTGCCGGACGAGCTGGTGGAGAGTTCGGGCGGCCCTCGTCGCCGCGTTTCCCGCGCTCGCCTGGTTTGGCCTGGGCCTGGCTCCGATGACCGCACTACTGATGGTGTACAGCCAGCTCCGCTACGGGACTCCGCTCAGCGGCGGATATGGCGACTGGGAGACTTTCTCCACACCCATCTGGGCAGGTGTCGCGGGCATCCCGTTCTCCCCGGGAAAGAGCATCGTCGTCTACACGCCACTGTTTCTGATGCTCGTCCTCTGGGCACCCCTGTTCGCCAGGCGTTTCCCGTGGTTCAGCGCGCTGCTGGGAGCGATTGTCGTCCTCCACCTGGCGTTCTACGGCACCTGGTACGTCTGGTGGGGGGCGTGGGGCTGGGGATCACGCTTTACCGTGTCCATTCTGCCGGTGCTGTCGCTCCTGCTGGCCGAAGGGCTCGCTCGACCCCATCGCTCAGCAGTAAAAGGGATAGTGCTGGCTCTGGCTGGGCTGAGTATCGCCGTGCAGGTGCTCGGCGTCTCCGTTCACAGCGGCGTGTACCTCGGGCAATTGCTGCCGTTCGATCCGCGACCGGACACGCTGACCCTTTATGATCCGGCGCGCTCGCCGATCCTGAACCAGATCCCGCTGATGACCCGCGAGCACCTCGACTTCGCGTGGATCGAGCGAGCCGGTCCGAGTGCGGTGAATACCCGCGCGTTGACCTTGACGCTGACCGGAGCGTTCAGCGCACTGGCGGCCCTCCTGTTCACGTTCACGCGGCAGCAGCGACGGTGGTGGCTCCCGGCGCTCGCCGTCTCGGCGCTGCTGGTGATGGGAAGCGTCTACCTGAGTCTGCGCACGTACTACCGGGGCGACGATCCGGCCATCGCGGCCATCAGCGATGCGCTGGCGGGAGCGCCCGCGGAGAGCGCGGTCGTCCAGATGATCCCCAGCGCGGTGGTCCCCTATTACAATCGGCAGAAGCGCTCGCTCCCCGAGCTGGGCTGGATAGAGGCGCCGGACGTCACGCCTATCGTCTCGCGCCTGGATGCCCTGGCCCGGCGTCACCCCGAGATCTGGGTGGTGACCGAGGCCCCGGCCAAAGCGCCCACCAACGCGGTGGAGTCGCTGCTCAACCGGTCGCTGGTCCAGATCGCCGACGAGCCCTTTGCCCGCTTCCGGCTCCTGCGGTATGCAACGCAGCCGTCCAACCTGCCTTTCGTCTCAGCCTCCTACCGCTTCGGCGCGGGTATCGCGTTGACCGGATTCGTGGCGAGGGGCGGGCCAGTGGAGCCAGGGCGAACGCTGGACCTCACTTTGCGATGGCAGGCGGGCCCGGAGCCGGTGGCGCGCCCGGACTACGTAGTTTTCACCCACCTGGTGGGAGCGGACGCGACGCTGCTGGCCCAGCACGATGGCCCCCCGGCCGGGGGCTACGCACCCACCAGCCAGTGGGAGCCCCGTCAGGTGATCCACGACCATCACCGCATCGCGGTGCCAGCGGGCGCGGCCCGGGGGCCATACGCGGTGCGAGTGGGGTTGTACCTGCTGGCAACAGGCGAACGGGTATCAGTCGTCGACGCGGAAGGGAGGAGCGTCTCGGACTTCGCGGTGCTTGACGTCGGCGGCTCGTCAGGCGAGTGAAGACGCGATGGTCAGGGCAGATGCCCGTTCTGGGCGGCGCAGACGTGACGGGCACCTGCTTCCAGGGACGCGCCGCACAGAGCGCAGCGGGGCCGCCCCGCCGCGACAATCGCGTTGATACGAGCGCCCAGCGCCCGAAGCTGTCCACGGGTCACCTGGCAGCGGAACGTCGGTTCTCCTTCCAGGTCGCCCTCGAGGTCGTGCGCGAGTAGCGCGAAAACCTGCTTCTCCTCGTCGAAGCCGAGCGAGAGCCGCCCCACCGTGAACTCGACGGATGGCTCCGGGATAGCTGGCATCGGCTCCGGCGGGCGCGATTCGGCCGCGCCGCGAGCCCACAGCGCGGGCATACCGGCAGTGATCTGGTCCACGGCCATCGCCAGGGCCTGAAGCTGTTCCTTCTCCAGCCAGAGCGCGGCCACGCCGCGGGCCCCCTGAGCCAGCAACCGAAACCGCCGCTGGCCGGGTGCCCCGACCGCGTCCGCCTCGAGTAGCTCAATGGCCCCGAAGTCGTAGCGCGCCTTACTCATCTCGTATCACCTGCTGCTCCCTACCCCCTCACCCTCTGCCCCCTTGCCCATGAGGGAGGAAAACCCCTCACCCCCCCGCCCCCTCTCCCACAGGGGGAGAGGGGTGAGCGCGGTCCTGAAGCCCCACCCCCTCGATGGGGGAGGGGTTGGGGTGGGGGTGTAACACCTTTTTCACGCACTCTCCCAGAGGACGCGGCAGTGGACATTGTAGCACAGCATTGCGCTCGCGAGCACACCCCCGAGCGCCCAGGTGCCAGATGCAGTGTGTCGCACCATTGGCTGGCGCCACGGTTGGTCGGTATGGCGGGCAACCGGCGGACGGCCTGCGCTGGCCAGTCCGCGTTCGTGACGTTCCCGCACGTTGCGTACCGGCCGCGGCAGAGCTCACCGCGGTGTTCCGGCGGGGTGGCGGGGCCGACCCACGAAGGGTCCATCTGGACCCTTCGTGCCCCTGCCCCCTCCTTGACTCGGCCGTGGACCGATCCGTATGATCCGGGCAGCAGCGTGGCGGGAGGAGGCAATTCGTGGCCGAGGGAAAGCCGAAACCACCCGCGTTCGGCTTCGTCGTCGATGCCACCTGCGGCGCGACCGGCGCCCGGGCCGGGCGGTTCTGCACACCACACGGCATCGTGGAGACGCCGGCCTTTCTCCCGGTCGGTACCCAGGCGACGGTGAAGGCGCTGGACGGCGCCGACCTCCACGACCTCGCCGCGCCGATGGTGCTGGCCAACACCTATCACCTCTATCTCCGGCCGGGCACCGAGGTCGTCGCCCACTTCGGCGGGCTCCACCGCTTCATGGGGTGGCCAGGGCCGATCCTGACGGATAGCGGCGGCTTCCAGGTCTTCAGCTTGCGCCAGCGGCGCAGCCGAGGCACCGCCCGGGGGGTTTCACCACTGGTGCGCATCGACGACGATGGGGTGACGTTCCGCTCGCACCTGGACGGCTCGACCCATCGCTTCACGCCGGAGCGGGCCATCGACGCCCAGGTCGCGCTCGGCGCCGACGTCATCATGGCATTCGACGAGTGCTCCCCCAACGACGACGATCGCGCCTACGCCGAGGCCTCGCTCGCCCGGACGCACGCGTGGGCGATTCGCTGCCGCCGTCGATGGGCCGCGCACGAGGCGGCGCGAACCAATGGCTCGCCACAAGCGTTGTTTGCCATCGTCCAGGGAGGCAACTTCCGGGACCTGCGCGAGCAGAGCGCGCACTTCATCGCGGATCTGGACCTGCCCGGCGTCGCCATCGGCGGCGAGTCGATCGGCTTCTCGAAGTCGCTCACGCGTCAGATCCTGGAATGGGTCGTGCCGCTCCTACCGGCCGACCGACCCCGTTACGCGATGGGGATCGGCGCGCCCGACGACTTTCTCGCCGCCGTCGCACGCGGCGTCGACCTCTTCGATTCAGTGTTGCCGACTCGTCTGGCGCGCAACGGCAGCCTGCTCACCGCCGACGGCCGGCTCCCCATCCTGAACGCGCGCTACGCCCGCGATCCGGCGCCGCCAGAGTCCGGTTGCGGCTGCCCGACCTGCCAGCGGTTCTCCCGGGCCTACCTTCGCCACCTCTTCAAGTCGGGCGAGCTCCTGGCCCATCGCCTGGCGACGATCCACAACCTGCACTTCTGCATCTCGCTCATGCGCCGCGTTCGGGCAAGCATCGTCGGAGGGGAGTTTCCGCGCTTCCACGATCGGGTTCTCGATCGTTTCACATATCCGCTGCCTCGGAACAGCCTGCCCGCCGATCCTCTCCCATGGCCACGGTGACCGAGACCGTACCCCTTGCGTCCGATGCTACCACGTGCGTCGGAACGCGCCCCTCCGCGCGGCCATCCCTTCCGGAGAAGTGGGGAAGTCAGGGGTTGTCGGCGCCCGCGATGCGCCCGCCGACAACCCCCAACCCCCCCTCAGAAGGGTGGGCACGCCACTTAGCGGCTCACGCTTCCCCGGAACTCCCGGAGGTGCGTCCAGACGGCGTCGTCCTCCTGCCCCAGCCGCCAGGCGCCAATGCCACCAAAGGCATAGCGGCTCGCCAGCTCGAGCCGCGCGGCGACGCTCGCCGCGTTCTCCAGCCAGACGACGTGCCGCTGCTCGGCAGGGGGAATCGGCGTAGGGCGAGGTGGCGGGGTCGCGGTCGGGGATGGCCCCGGGCACGACGGCTGGCGGTACTGGATCTCGTGGTTGACCGCGGGAACTGCCGGGGCCGGGACCGGCGGATCGTCAGCCCGGGCGACGTAGCTGAAGGTCCCTGAGCGCGTGGCTGGATCGAGACGGATCGCTGCGCCGTAGCGTCCGGCGATCGCCGCGGCGTGGGGATAGCGCAGCGCGCGGGCCCGACCGCCAACGCTCGTGTTCCAGTCGTAGCCGTAGAAGGCCACGCCCAGCAGCACCTTCTGCGGCGGGATGACGCTCGCCACATAGGTAGCCACCCGATTGACCCAGTCGTACGGCGCGGTCGAGCCCGGCGGTGTCGTCGAGGTGGTGTAGGCGTAGCTCATGATGGTGAAGAGGTCCACGTGCGGCGCGAGCGCGGCGTAGTCGTAGGCGCCAGCCCAGCCGGTCGTCGCGTCGAACGCTTTGGCCGGCACCGCCATCGTCAGTAGCTTGCCCTGCCGTCGGAGCTCTGTCGACAGCCGACGGACGAAGCTGGTCAGGAACGGCCGGTCCCCCGCCGGCACACCCTCGAGATCGACATCCAGCCCGTCGTACTCCTCCGCGAGGACGTGCGCGACGAGGTCCCGGATGATCCGATCGGTCGTGGCCGGATCGGTCAGCAGGCGGTGGTTGACCTCGCCATCGAGCGTAAAGACCGAGGGGAGCACCTTGAGACCGCGGCCCTGGGCAAACCGCCGCAGCGTGCGGTCGTCCTGGCTGGCCAGGTTGCCGCACCGGTCGACGAAGAGCGACTGGGTGGCGACGATGTCGATCTGATCGGCGTGGGCCAGGAGCGACTGCCACGACGACGCGTCGTACGCTACATAATAACCGAGCACGAGGCGACCACTGGCCGGCTGCCGCGCCACCGGTGTCGCGGGAACTGGCGTCGCCGGAACCGGTGTGACCACCGCCTTCGTCGGCGATGGGAGCGGCGGTGATGGCTGTCCTCCCCTCTCCCCCAGCGTGGGAGAGGGGCCAGGAGTGAGGGCCGCTCCCCTCTCCCCCGGCGCGGGAGAGGGGCCGGGGGTGAGGGCCGCTCCCCTCTCCCCCGGCGCGGGAGAGGGGCCAGGAGTGAGGGCCGCTCCCCTCTCCCCCAGCGTGGGAGAGGGGTCAGGGGTGAGGGCGGCCCCCCTCTCCCCCAGCGTGGGACCGGGCTCAGGAACGGCGCCGGGGGTGAGGGG
>JACPQP010000079.1 GCA_016190465.1 Chloroflexota bacterium | reverse complement strand
GGTTTTGGGGACACCCCAAACCCCGCCAGGACGGGCGGAGCCCTTCCTGGACCTTCCCGGGACGCAGGTGAACTTTCCGAGACCTACCGGGGAGCGGTCACCCCCCTCCCCGACGCAGGACCGGCTCAGGAACGGCGGGCAGGGGGGAGAGGTCCGTCCCTGGCTCAATGCCTCCGCTCCCTGCCCTAACGGGCATGGCCAGGGCGAGGGGGCGACGGGGGGACACGGCGACGGGGCGAGGGTTGGACCACTCGGCCGAGACGGACGGGACGTCCTGGCCACCGTCGTCGCTCACCTCCGGTTGGACCCGGAGGCAGGTCAGGCTCGACAGTCGCTGGTGGCCGGCTTCTTCGCCCCAACCCGCGCCGACCTGGCCGTCGAAGGAGCCGGCGACCTCTCCCTTCGCCCGAGCGGGCAGTGGGCGAGTCTGGGACGGGGGCCGGATGGCATTCCGGCCGCGGTCGAGCCACCATACTGCGTCGTCGGCGGCCGAAACACCCGCGTGGAGTTCACGGCCGGCCAGTGGTCGATGCGCTCGATCGCGCTCACCCGGATGCGGGGCCAGGAGGTGGGCGCGATCGTCGCTCGCCTCGGCCAGCCCGCTCTTGCGAGGGCTCGGCCTCGTCCCGCCGCTGGACGGCGACGTGGCGGTGAGCCCGAAGGCGCAGGCCGAGGTGGCGCTGGTCTCGCCGGAAGGCGACCCGGTGCTCGCCGCCGGGCAGGACGGCCTGGGGCGCGCCGTCGCCTGGACACCCGACGTGGCCGGTCGTTGGAGCCGGGCCTGGGCCGGAAGTCCGGCCGCCACAACCCTCTGGGGCAACGCCCTGTCCTGGCTCCTGCCGCCACGCGAGACCGGCGAGCTGGTCGTCCGGGTGGAAGCGGTAGGCGAGAGCGCCTCCATCGTGGCGGAGAACCACGCCGCCTGGGACCACGTCCGCCCGACGAGGGCCGTTCTGCGGGGCCCCGACGGGCAGCGGCAGGAAATCGTGCGGGCGCCAGCCGGCCCGGGTCGCGATCGAGCGCACCTCAAGCTGCCGCTGCTCGGGGCGTACGTGGTACAGGTGACCCAGACCACGGACGACGGAGCGGAGCTGCGAGGTGAGGCTGGTTGGGTGGCTCCCTACCCGGCCGAATACCGTGAGGTCGGGGCAGACCACTTCCTCCTGGCGCAGGTGGCCACGGCCGGCGGCGGACGGGTGCTCGGCGACTCCACCGAAGCGGTCGCACTACCCACCCGGTCCATCAGCGCCCGCTGGTCCGCCTCCCCGCTGCTCCTTATCCTGGCGGCACTCCTCTGGCCGCTCGAGATCGCCTCGCGGCGCCTCGCTCTCCCGCGCGCCGCCATCGCGCTGCCGCTCCGGCGATGCCGGCCGCAACCCGAAGGCGCGGCCGGACGCCAGCCAGACGCGGCCGCCCGATCGACTCAGGCATCTCCCCCAGCGGTCGCCACTACGCAGCGCCTGCTCGAACAGCAACGGGCTCGCCGGGAGCGCCAGGGGCCACGGGCGGGCACGTGAAACCGCGGCGCCCTCCGAGGGTCCAGGCTACTCGCTCACCGGCCCGCGCTTCCGCCCGCGGCTGCCGCCGATCTTCCCGATCCGGGAGTAGTAGTCCGGGTCGTTTCTCTCCTTGACCGTCTGGCCACCCTTGCGCCCGATCTCCGCGTAGAACCCGCCGCCGCGTCGCTCCCGCACGGTCTCGCCGCCCTTCTTGCCGATCTCGCGGTAGAACTCGCGGCCCCGCTCCTCGGCGACGGTCTCGCCGCCCTTCTGGCCGATCTCCCGGTAGAACGTCGTCCCGTACTTCTCCTTGACCCGGTTCCCGCCCCGCCGGCCGGCTTCTGAAACGGTCATCTCTTTGCGCTCTTCGGACACCACGACTCCTCCTCCTCGACTCGCGCGCACGCGAGCGGCACGTATCTTCGCCTGCTATCATAGCAGTCAAGGAGGCAGAAAGCAAGGGGAGATGCTGCCACTCCCCATCCCGCATCGCCGCGTTGCACGTCACGAGCGGCGTGTAGCGGTTCCATCTGCCCGAAGCGCCGAGGCTCCACCTGGTCGCTCTCCGCCCGCAGGACCGACAGCATGTTCTGACCGTCGAGTGGGAGATCTCGCGGAGACTCCAGACCGGCGGCGAGCAGCGTCGGCAGCCAGTTCACGAAGTGCAGCAGCGCGTCCGAGCGTCGCCCGCCGGTCACGCCGGCTGGCCAGCGCACGATCATCGGGACGCGGATTCCCCCCTCGTAGACGGTGCCCCTGGCGCCGTTGAAGCCGCAGCAGTTGAAGCGGGTCGTGCGCCACTCCCCCTGGCCGCCGAACTGCGGCCCGTTGTCGCTGGTGAATCAGAACTCGCGGCCTGGTGCCAGCGGGGCTGGTTCCCTCGCCGCGACCTTGCCCGTGTTCATTCTCCACCGCACGAGGCGTATCCACCAAGGCCGCGGGGATGATGCGGCTTGTCGCGGGCCCGACGGACCAGGCGCGGTTCCTCCGGGTTTCTGGCGTTGACCACCCGGCCGCTCCGCGGTAATCTGTGCATGCCCGAGCAAGAGTGGCTGTCGAAACCCGCGCGTCGGTGAGCGTCGCGATCCTGGCGGGCCTTGCGCGAGACGTGCGGGCGCTCCAGGTCGATTCTGCCCCGCGCGGCGGTGATTCTGTCGAGGAGGTTTACCCCTATGCCCGAAGTACTGCGCCGAGTCATCACTCCCAAAGAGGCCGTCGAGTTTCGCGGGATCGGCGGCTGCATCAAGCGGCTGATCCATCCACAGACAACGGGGTCCCAGAACTTGCAGATGGCGATCGTGTACATGGCGCCGGGCGAAGAGGTCTCGTATCACCGGCACGTCAACGAGGAGGCGTACTTCATCCTCTCCGGCGAGGGCATCCTGACGATGGAGGATCACCCCGACGTCGACCTCAAGAAGAACGTGGCGGTCTACGTCCCGCCGAACGTCTCGCACGGTCAGAAGAACACTGGCGACGAGCCGCTGGTGCTCCTCACCGCCATCACTCCGCCGATCACGCAGCCGATCGAGGTGCTCGCTAAGGGATGGCGTCCGGAGGCGTGAGCGCGCGGCGATCAGCCATCGGTCAGCAGCCGTCCATCGACCGTTTGGCGCCGCCCGCGGCTGATTGCCGACGGCCGCGCACGCTACGGGTTGCAGAACACGCCAAGGCTGATGCGACTGCTCGCGGCCAGCAGCTTCCCCTTTCGGTCCCACAGGAAGGCCTGTGCCGAATCCCCGGAGGGGGTGGTCCACGTGACGTCCGACGTGCCGTTTCTTGACGGCTTGCCCGCGGGATCGTATCGCGAGGTGCCGAGCCAATCGCTCTGATAGATCACGTGCTCGACGGTGGCAGTCGCGTGGACGTTCTGCCACGTGACCGGCGTGGTCAGCGATGCGCAGTCCCCCGACCACGCCAGGCTCACGCCTGGCACCGGTCGCGCGGCGAGAGCCGAACCCGCGCCAGGGATCCCGACGGCGAGAATCGACACCACGAGGACAAACAGTTATTCAATGGCCGCCTGGTCCCACGGTGGCCGGGCTGCCCATGCCGTCGGCGCTTGCGGATACTCCGTCGTCCGCGGACGGGCAACCGCGATACCGTACCGACGAGCGAAATGGTTGCGGGGCCTCCTGGCTCGTGCTACAGTCGCAGTTGAATACGCACACGAGGTTTCGCCAGTGAACGACCGAGAGCGATGGAACCGGATCCTGCACTTCGAGAGTGTCGATCACGTCCCTGACCAGGAGTTCGGATACTGGAAGGACACCCTTCACGTCTGGCATCGGCAGGGGCTGCCAAAGGCGATCACGACCAACGGGCTGGCCGACCAGTACTTCGGCTTCGCCCGCCGCGAGAACGCCGGAGTCAGCCTCGGCCTGCGCCCGGCCTTCCAGCCCCGGATCCTTGGCTGGCAGGGCGACGAGAAGCTGATCCGGGACAAGACTGGCACCACCTGCCTTGTCCGCAAGGACGGTAAATCGACGATCCCCCAGTACCTCGACTATCCGGTGAAGGACCGAGCCTCCTGGGAGCGCTTCAAGGAGCGATTGAACCCCCACACGCCGGACCGCTATCCAGACGACTGGGAGGAGCGCAAGGCGCGGTGGAAGGACCGGGACTACCCCCTCGGCATCAGCGCCGGCAGCCTCTTCGGCTGGATCCGCAACTGGATGGGGTTCGAGACCGTCTCGGTCATGCTCTACGACGACCGGCAGCTCATTGAGGACATCATGGACCACCTGGTGTATCTCGTCACCACGACCATCTCCCGCGCGGTGAAGGAGGTCGACTTCGACTTCGCCTCGATGTGGGAGGATATGGCCTTCCGGTCCGGGTCGATGATCTCCCCCAGGCTCTTCAAAGAGCTGATGGTCCCCCGGTACAAGCAGATCACCGGCTTCCTCAAGCAGCACGGCATCGACGTCGTCTACATCGACTGTGATGGCAACATCAACCAGCTCGTCGGCCACTGGCTGGAGGGGGGCGTCAACTGTATGTTCCCGCTGGAGATCCGGGGGGGCTCGGACCCCTGCCCAATCCGGGAGAAGTATGGCAAGCAGGTGCTCCTGATGGGTGGGGTGGACAAGACTCAGCTCATCGACGGGAAGGCAGCCACCCGGGCCGAGATCAACCGGCTGGAGAAGCTGGTGGCCGACGGCGGCTTCATCCCCCACGTCGACCACCGGGTACCGCCGGACGTGACGCTGGAGAACTACCGCTACTACCTCAAGGTGAAGCGCGAGGCGTTCGGCATCCCGGAGCCGGAGCCGGTGGAAGTGGACGAGGATCTGGCGAAACGCCGTAGCGTGTGACAGGCTGAACGTCTTGACAGCGAACAATCGGGCATGTAAAGTACCTCACAAATGCGCTACACGGAGGAAACGATGGCCGCCCTGATTGATCTGCTCAAGGTGATCCACGTCGTCAACGCGATGCTGATGATCTGGCCATTCTATGCGCTGGTCGCGGTCAACCAGCGCGGGCGGCTGGGGCCGCCGGTCGGCGATCGCACCGATACCTACCTGGAGAACATCGTCAAGAACCGCACGGTCCCTTGCTTCATCTTCCAGGCCACCGCTCTGGTCAGCGGGCTGGCCCTGGTGCTGCTGCCCGGGCATGGGCTCGGCGCGCTGGTCACCAATCCGGCGCTGGGGCTCAAGGTGCTCTTGCTCGTGTTCATCATGGGGCTGCTCAGCTACGTCCACACCGGCCTTCAGCCCCGCATCGACGCGCAGTTTGCCCGGGGCAACGGCAAGCCGCTGCCGCCGGATGCCGCGAAGAGCGCCGGCGCCCTCCGCCTCCGACGCAAGCGACTCGCCTCTGTCTGCCTCTTCTGTGTCCTGACTGTATCGATGCTGGGCGTGCAGACGTGGCGGCCGTTCTCCCTGGAGCTCACCATCGCGCTGGTGCTGGCGATCGCCGCCTTCACCTGGCGCGGCTACAAGAGCGTCACCCCCTACGGGTGGATGTAAGGGGTAGGTCTGCATTGTGCCGGATATGAATAGGATCCACCTACCCTGCGAGCGAATCCTACGCAGCCGAGGATACCGGTTCTGAGGGGGTGCGCGGCTTTCGGAGCCATACCGCTGCCGACCAGGCGAGGATGCCGTACAGTGGACCGTACTCGGTCGCCCGGACGAGTAACCAGGTCCGGGCCGAGAAATCGACATAAGTGAGCTCGGTGAGGACGACGAGGCCGGAGAAGAGCAGCCATCCGGCGGCGGGCGTCCACCCCCACGGGCGGCCCGGTTGGAGGCGCAGCGCGACGAACGGCAGCAGCCAGAGGGCATACCATGGCTCGACGACCGGCGAGAGGAGCAGGAAGAGCCCGACGAGCGTGAACGCGCCGTCCACCGCTGGCGTCCCGCGCCGGGCACGCCACCAGGCGACCGCCATCGCCCCGAGCAGCCCGATCCCCACCACCGGTCCCGTGACCCCGTGGTTCCTTCCCAGGGTCAGGCCGACCAATCGATCGACGACATAGTACAGGCTGTCGTTGAAGCGGGCCTCGCTCGCCTCGACCAGGACCCCACGGAGCGGGTTCATGCCGCGAAGTAGCCACGCTCCCGCCTCCACCCCGGCGGGAAGGGAGGCGGCCGCTCCTCTCGAACCCGCCTCCCCCTCTCCCTGGGCAGCCACCGCTGGAAGGGCGGGCGGGAGGTGAGCGGGAAGAGCAGTCCACGCGAAGAACGGCGCGAACCCCAGCCCGATCACCACGGCGAAGAGCGCGAGGTGGCGAAGACGCCAGGTCGCGGCGAGCGCCGGCAGCGCTACGCCGGCGAAGAGCTTGACGAGCACGCCCAGCGCGAGCGCGGCCGCCGCGGACGCGGGGCGGCGCGCCCGGGCCGCGGCCACGGCCAGCAAGAGCGGCGCGACCAACCAGCCATCGTTGTGCGCGCCGTGGGCGAAGTGCATGAGCGTCAGTGGGTTCCAGGCGTAGATGAGCAGCCGGGTGAGCGGAAGACCGAGTTGGCGGAGGAGCACCCCCAGGGCCACGATCACCAGCGTGTCGCCGAGGGTGGCGACGACCTGCTGGGCCTTGACGCTTTCACCCGCGACGACGTACGTCGCGGCGAAGAGGGCCTGGGCGGCGGGCGGGTACGGTGTGGTCAGGTCCTTCGCGTTGATCGGCCGCCAGAGCGGGCCGCGAAGGTGGGCAAGCTCTGCAGCCGACGGCGGGAACGCGTAGGGGTTGATGCCGTGCAGTGCCACCTTGCCGTCCCACACGTAGCGGTAGAGGTCGTCGGAGAGGCTGGGATGCGTCGCCAGCGTCGCCAGCCGCAGCGCCAGCGCCACCACCCCCACCCCCACCCAGGTCACCCCCGACGGGGCGACGGGGCGAGGGGCGAGGAGCGAGGAGGGAGGAGGGCCGAGCGCTCCTCGCCCCGTCGCTCCTCGCTCTTCCCATCTCTCTCCTCGCCCCTCGCCCCGCAGCGCGAGGCCGACGGCGATCAGGTAGGGGACGAAGGCGGCGAAGAAGAGCGCGACGTGCCGCGGCAGCGTCGGCGCCAGCCCGAGGAGCAGCCCGGCCGGGTAGACGGCGACGCCCAGGGCGCAGGCCAGGAGCGCCAGGTCGTGGCGATGCACTGTCGGCAAGCTCGAATCCGCGATCCTCCGGGCCAAGCATAGCTGACCTGTCCGGAAAGGTCCAGAAAGCTCAGCGACGGGGGGACGGGGCGACGGCGCGTCGGCAGCCGGGTTCGCCCCGTCGCTGAGTCGCCCCGTCCCCCCCCGTCGCAGAAGTTACCCCGATCGAGCCATATTGACAACGACATGGGTTTGTGTTATACGAATCGTAGGAGAGGTGTCCCAGAGAGGTGATCGGTATGGCAGCGGTCAAGGTCTCAGCGAAGGGGTGGATCGTCATCCCCAAGGAGCTGCGGGAAAAGTACGGGCTGACGCCGGGCAGGCAGGTCGAGATCGTCGACTACGCGGGTGTGCTGTCCATCGTGCCCGTGTCGGACGACCCGATCGACGCTCTATACGGCATGTTCGCCGACCTGGGCGGACCGTCGTGGACTGAGGAGTTGCTGAAGGAGCGCCGCGAGGAGTTCGAGCGCGAGGAGCGTCGCTATGCCCGACTCGTACGTCCTTGACTCTTTCGCCGTGATCTCCCTCCTCCGTCAACAACCAGGCGGGGAGCGCGTGCGAGAGTTGTTGCGGCAGGCAGCCGCAGGTGGAGCGACGCTCCGACTGAGCGCGATCAACGTCGGTGAGGTGGTCTACATCGAGCAACGAAGCAAAGGGACGGCCGGTGTGCAAGCGTTCCTCGCGGAGTTGCGCCGGGCACCCGTCATCGTGGAAGACGCCTCGTGGGAGCGGATCCTGGCCGCCGCGCACGTCAAGGGGCAGTACCCGGTCTCCTACGCCGACGCGTTCGCCATCGCTCTGGCCGAGGAGCACGGCGCCACCCTGGTGACCGGCGACCCGGAGTTCCGGGTGGTAGCCGGACGGGTCACGATCGAGTGGCTCCGCTGAGTGATGAGTATCCGGTGAACCGATCCATCGCCGCGGCGTATCAGCTCCGCGATACCATCACCACGCCGACGCAGATGACCAGCAGCCCCATCGCCCGCAGCGGCGGAATCGTTTCGTTGAGGATGGCCCACGAGGCGACGACCACCAGGACGTAGCCCAGCGCCAGCATCGGGTAGGCCCAGCTCAAGTCCGCCCGGGAGATCGTCGCCAGCCAGAAGAGGGAGCCACCGAAGACGAACGCGAACCCGGCCACGACCGGCAGCGTGGTGAACGCGCGCACGAGGTGCTCCGGCGTCAGCGAGAACTCGCCCACCTGGCGCATCCCCGTCTTCAGCAGCACCTCGCCGGTAGCCGACAGCCCGATCGCGATCAGGAGAAAGAGGATGGGGGTCATCACTCATCACCTTCGTCGGGCCAGCGCCAGCGCCGACACACCCCAGGGAAGGGTGACGTGGCGCAGCAGCCTGGCCTCCATGCGGAGCGCCCGCGTCAGCCAGGTGTTGAGCCAGGCCGGCGCGACCTCCAGGTCTCCGGCCGGGCCTGCCGTCCAGCGCTCGGCAGATCGCTTTGCCGCCACCAGCGGGAGCAGCAGGCAGTTGGCGTAGGTCGCCCGCTCCACCGTGAAGCTGGCCGCGGTCAGGCCGGCCATGACTTCGGCCAGCCGGTAGCGGTGGCGGGTGTACACCGCCGCGTCGTGGCGGCCAGCCAGCCAGGGCAGCGCGGGCACCCGGAGGAGGAGCCAACCGCCGGGCCGCAAAACCCGGCGCAGCTCGCGGAGCGCCAGGCCGTCGTCGCCGACCCAGCGATGGTAGAGCACGTCGAACGAGGTCGCCAGGTCGAAGCTCTCGTCGGCAAACGGCAGGCGCTCGATCGATCCGCGGACAAGGCGGCCCAGCCCCCGCCGGCGGCAGTAGGCCAGCGCCTCGCCACTCAGGTCCAGGCCGGTCACCCGGCCGTAGTCGGCGAGCCACAGCAGCCCGGCGCCGGTGCCGCAGCCGGCGTCGAGGATCTCCCACGGTCCGCCGTTCCTGAGCCGGTCCCTCCCATCGAGCAGCGCCGCCGCGATGGCCCGCATGCCGACGTACCACCAGTGGGTCTGCTCATGCGCATACATCCGCGCGTACTCTTCCCGGTTCACGGTGCGTGGCCTCTCCTGGCGGCGACCATCCGCTGCCGCCACACCAGGTGCCACCAGAGGTGCACCAGATCGCGCAAGGTCTCGGCGATCCGCCGAAGCTGGAAGAACTGCGAGCGACCAGCCGCCCGGGGATAGTGGTGGACCGGGGCCTCGGCAAACCGGAAGCCGGCGGCGTGGATCTTCCGCACCATCTCGACGGTGATCACCCCGCTGTCGCTCTCGAGCTGGATGGCATCCAGCACGTCCCGGCGGAAGAGGCGGAAATCGCAGTCGACGTCGCGGATCGGCAGACCGAAGGCGAGCCGCACCGCCCACTGGTAGAGCCGGCCGACGATCTTGCGATGGAGCGCGTCGCTGCGCCGGAGCTTGTAGCCGTTGACCACATCCACGCCGTCCGCGACCCGCGCGAGCAACGTGGTGAGCTCGCGCGGGTCGTACTGGGCGTCGCCATCCGTGTAGAAGATCAGGTCCTTGCGAGCGTGGGCGAAGCCGGTGCGTAGCGCACCGCCGTACCCGCGATTGCGCGGGTGCGTCACCACCCGGAGGTGCTCGTAGCGCGGCTGCAAATCGGCCAGCACCTCGCCGACGTGGTCGGGGCTGCCGTCGTTGACGACGATGATCTCGTAGTCGTCGCAAAGACGGCGCAGCGTCATATCGACGGCCATCACCATGCTGGGAATCGTGCCCGCGTCGTTGTAGGCGGGAAAGAAGACGGAGATGCTCGGTGTGCTAGTGTTCGCTGTCAATGAATCCTCCCAAGTCGTTCCTGGCGGCGCGCTGCAATCGCTCGCCATTGCGATTGGATCCACGAAGGACACTAAGGACACTAAGGG
>JACPQP010000072.1 GCA_016190465.1 Chloroflexota bacterium | reverse complement strand
GGTGTAGTGAAAGTGCGCCACGATGAAGTAGGTGTCTTGCAGGTGGATGTCGGTTGGCACGTCGGCGAGGAAGATGCCGGTGACGCCCCCGATGACGAAGTTGGCGACGAACCCCAGCGCGAAGAGCATTGGGGTGCGCAGCCACAGCCGGCCGAGCCCGATGGTGCCCAACGCCGAGAGGAACACCATCCCCGTGGGGATCGAGATCAGCTCGGTTGTGATCATGAACGGGATGTGGAGGAAGTCCTCCATCCCACTGGTGAACAGGTGGTGGGCCCAGACGATGAAGCTAAGGCCGACCACGGTGAGGAAGCTGCCGACGACCCACCGGTAGGCGAACAGCGGCTTGCGCGAGAAGTGGGCCAGCACCTCCAGGGTAAGCCCGAAGGCGGGGAGGATCATAATGTACACCGCGGGGTGCGAGTAGAACCAGAACAGGTGCTGATACAGCAGCGGCGCACCGCCCTGCGCGGCAAAGAACGTCGTTCCTACCACCCGATCCAGCACCACCAGGAGCAGCGCCCCGGCCACGGCCTGCGTCCCGGTCAGGCTGATGATCGCCGCGGCGAAGACCCCCCAGACGAAGATGGGCATCCGGGTCCAGGTCATGCCAGTGGTCCGCAGCATGGCGATGGTCACGAGGAAGTTGAGCCCGCCCAGGATGGACGAGAGGCCGAAGGTGATGAATGCCAGCAGGAAGAGCAACTGGCCGCTCGCGTTCACCTCGCTCAGCGGCGGGTAGGCCGTCCAGCCCGTGTCGAACCCGCCCAGGAAGAGGCTGGCGATCAGCAGCAGGGCCACCGGCGGCACGAGCCAGTAGCTCAGCGCGTTGACCCGCGGGAAGGCGACGTCCTCGGCGCCGATCATGAGTGGCACGACGAAGTTGGCGAAGCCGCCGATGACCGTGGCCACCGCCACGGCGATCATGATGATCCCGTGCAGACTCATGACGGTGTTGAACTCGTTCGGCCCCAGGATCGTCGGCCCGGGCGCCATCAACTCCACCCGCATCACCATTGCCAGAAGGCCGGCCAGCAGGAACAGCGCGATGAAGGTGACCAGGTACTGGACGCCGATGACCTTGTGGTCCGTGGTGAAGCGGAAGTAGCGCGTCCAATCCTGGGGCTGCTGCGCTTTCAGCGGCAGCCCGAACCACTCCCGAGCCCAGGCATCCCAGAGGCCGACGCCGAGCAGCCAGCCAATCAACGCGAAGACGTAGCCGAGCGCGATCGCCTGCTCGAGCGACCAGGCTGGCAGACCGGTCAGACCCCGGATGACGGCCACCAGGGCGCCGCCCAGGATACCGCCGACGGCGCCGAAGAGAATGCCCTTCAGCAACGGTCGAAACGCCATTGCACACCTCCTACCGACTTGCCCGTTGCTGGGCGACCCAGGCGTCGAACTCGGCCTGGGTGACCACCCTCACCGGCGTGCGCATCAGGTTGTGGCCGACACCGCAGAGTTCGGCGCACTGAAGCCGCACGCCATCGTCTTGCTCGAAGCTGCCGAGCCGGTTGGGGGTCGCGTGGGTCGTGGTGACGAGCCCCGGGACGGCGTCGATCTTCACCCGGAACGCCGGGACCCAGAACGAGTGGACGACGTCGGTGGCCGTCACTTCGAACCGGACTCGCTTGTCGACCGGGAGGACGAGCTCCTTCCGGGTGTCGACGTTGTATTGGGGGTACTGCACGCGCCAGTACCAGCGGCCTCCCTCCACCTTGACCACCAGATCCGCTGGCTGCTCGTGGCGCAGCTCGGCCATGCCGGTGAGCCCCGGGTTGATGATGACGAGGACCGCCAGGGCGCTGGTGACGGCGAGCCAGCTCGCGGTAAGGATGACGTTCCCACGGATCGGCGGTCCGTCCTCCGTCGGGTCACCGCGAGTGCGGAAGCGGAGGATGGAGTACGCCAGCACCGCGATCACGAAGGCGAAGACGGGGATGCCCATGACCATCAGGGTCTGAAAGGCGCCGTCGATGGTCCGCGCCTCGCGGGCGTAACCCGGCGGGTTGAACTCGGTGCCGAGCACCCAGAGCTCGCCGAGGAAGGTAAGGATGAGCCACAGGGTACCGGTGATGACGACGTGTCGACGCATAGGCTGCCTCCCTGGTCTCCTGGCACCGAGTGCCAGATGCTACTCTACCGTTGAACAGTATAGGGGGAGAGACGCACCAAATCATGGTGCGGTCTCACCAGTTCTCGGTCGAATGTGGGCAGAGTCCACCGTACTGACCGTCGACTGCCCTCCGTCAGCGTCGCGACGCCGAACTCGTCCGTCTGGTAGGTCTCCACCACCTTCCCGTCCGCATCGGTGATCGCCCGCACCGACCCCAGCCCATCCGTGTGGTACACCTGCGCGGACCCGACCCGATCACCGCGTAGGCCAACCCCAGGCCCCACACGTACTTCCGCGTCCCGTCGTCCAGCACCACCGGCAGCGACCGATCCACGTCGTAAGTAGGTATCAGAAAGTTTTTGATGGTTTTGGGGACACCCCAAACCCCGCCAGGTGGGGCTCCTCCCTTCCTGGACC
>JACPQP010000069.1 GCA_016190465.1 Chloroflexota bacterium | reverse complement strand
GCCCTTCCTGGACCTTCCCGGAGCCGTTAAGGGACTTTCCGCAACCGACTTAGCCGCACTTCCGCGCTGGTCATTCCGAGCCGCAGCCCTGGTGTCATTCCGAGCCGCAGCGAGGAATCTCGGCCGTGGCCTTGGTGCACCGTGGCGGAGATTCCTCGCCCTGCGGGGCTCGGAATGACCAGTGCGGCCGGAGGGCTAACGAGCCATCTGCATCAGGCTCAGATACCGTTCGCCCGTATCCGGTAGAAGCGTGACCACCCGTTGCCCGCTGCCCAGGCGATCGGCCACCGCCAGCGCGGCGAAGACGTTTGCCCCGCTGGAGATCCCCGCCAGCAACCCCTCTTCTCGCGCCAGGCGACGACTCATCTGGAGGGCATCCTCGTCGGCCACGGTGATGACCTCGTCGATCACCGCCCGGTTGAGCACGCCGGGGATGAAGCCCGCGCCGATCCCTTGAATCAGGTGGGGCGCCGGGCGCTGTCCCGAGAGCACGGCGGCCCGCTGGGGCTCGACCGCGACGATCAGAACGGATGGCCGGTGCTCCCGCAACACCTCCCCCACGCCGGTGATCGTGCCCCCCGTGCCCACGCCGGCGACGAACGCGTCGAGCTGGCCATCGGTCGCCGCGAGGATCTCCTGTGCGGTTGTCTTTCGGTGGATCTCCGGGTTGGCCGGGTTCAAGAACTGCTGCGGCATGAAGTAGCCGTGGCGTCGGACGAGCTGCTCGGCGGCAAAGACCGCGCCCGACATGCCTTCGATCGCCGGGGTGAGGACCAGCTCGGCCCCATAGAGTGAGAGCAACGTGCGTCGCTCCAGGCTCATGTCGTCGGGCATCGTCAGGACCAGCCGATACCCTTTGACGGCCGCCACCATGGCCAGCCCGATGCCGGTGTTGCCGCTGGTCGGCTCGACGATCGTGTCGCCCGGCTTCAGCTTCCCCTCTCGCTCCGCGGCCAGCACCATCGCCACGGCGATGCGGTCCTTCACACTCCCCGCCGGGTTGCGCGACTCGAGTTTGGCCAGCACCTCGGCCGCGCTCCGCCGCCCGAGGCGCCGCAGCCGGATCAGCGGGGTCCCCCCGACGAGGTCGAGCACGCTGTCGAGAATCGTCGCCAACCGGATCTCCTGGAGCGCGTCCCCCGGCAAATCTTGACTTTCTTAGTGAGGAACATAGCACTTTTGCCTGGCGCTGTCAAGGTGCTGGATCGGACACTACCAGGCGGGCGACGACTGGCCGGTGGTCCGAGCCCGTCGGGGCGGCGACATGGGCCGAGAGCGCCGTGATCTCGGCGCTGTGCAATACGTAGTCGATGCGCAGGAGTGGGCCAACGGACCGGATTCGGCGGCTGAGCCAACCCTGACCAGAGGGGAAAGTGCCAAACTGGGGGAAGGTATGACCAAGACCGTATCCGACCTCGCCAAAAGCGTCCGGAAGCTGGCCCGACAGTTGGATGTAGCCCACCGATCGCTCCGGCAGGTTGAAATCGCCGACGACCACCAGGGGTCGAGGCAAGCTGGCCGTTTCGCGGAGCAGCGTCGCCAGCTCCCGGTCGCGCTCATCCGCGTCGTAGTGGGTCGGGACGGAGAAGGGCAGCCACGACCGTCGCCACGCGACCTCCGGCCGTTGCAGGTGAACATTCAGCAGCGTGAGCACACCGCCCGGCACCTCGAACGCCACCACCTGAGCCGGATGCCCCGCGGGGGAGAGGGAGAGCGGGCGTGCGGAGCGAATGGGAAAGCGGCTGAACACCCCTATCCCGTCGGCCCAGCCCGGGCGCAAGACCCGGTAGGGATACTCGTCGGCCAACTGCCTTTCCAGCCCTCTGGCCATCGGCGTGTCAAGCTCCTGGAGGGCGATCAGGTCGGCGCTCTCCGAGCGGATGACGGCGAGCACCCGGGTCAGGTTCCGGTTCGTGGCGAGGAGGTTGTGGCTCAGCACCGTGAACGACGGGCCGTCTGGGCGCGGGGCCGTTTGTCGCGGGATAAAGCGGTAGCCGAAGGTGCCGAAGAAGAGCGTTCCACCGATCGCCACCGCGATCAGCGCCAACCGCGTTCGGGCAACCAGGGCAAGAACTGCTAGTAGCGGAAGTGGCCAGTACAGCGCGAACGCAAATGTATCGACGAGTGCGAGCCAGCCCGGCCGCTGAGGCAGCCAGTAGAGCGACGACGCGTGCAGCGCCAGACCGACCGCGTAGCCGACGGCGAGCGCTGAGACGGTGAACCGGGTGATGGTGCTGACGATCGGTAGCTATTCCTCCGGCAATCGGTACCAACCCGCTTCTGGCAAATTCCGTGCGCGATTGGCTCGGATCGCTCTTTCTCGCCACGGCCCTGGCAGGTATCATAGTAGTCGTCAGTAATCAGTGATCAGTCGTCAGTAGCGCCAGGCAGCCGTCGGACAGCCTCCGGCCAATGGCTACGTACTCAGGTAGCCATCAGCCGTCAGCGGCGACCCTGGTACTCTACGTCGTCGTCAGCCGTCAGTTCTCAGTCGTCTGACGGCTGATTCCTTCTGGCTACGTACTTAGCCGCTCCGGTTCAGGGCGGAGTCTCCTCTGAGCGCCGGCGAGGGGCTCGGAAGCAGACTTGTTGCCGAATACCGATAGGCGAAACGAAGGGGGAGAAATGGCTCAGGTGGGAAAGGTTGCCGCGCTCGTCGGGCAACGATCGATCGCCGTGTACGAGTTTCCCGTACCCGACGTCGACGACGAAAGCATCTTGCTCGGTGTCGGGCTGACCGGCGTCTGTGGGTCGGACCTCCACCGCTACCAGGACGTGGGCGAGAAGCTCGATCTGGCGCTGCCGGTGGTGATGGGACACGAGATCACCGGCCGCGCGCTGAAGATGGGGCGCCGGGCGAACGAGGTGATGAAAGCGGATCAGCCGCTGCGCGAGGGCGACCGGGTGGTCGTCTACGCGCAGCGGCCGTGCGGCCAGTGCCACTGGTGCCGCGAGTTCGGCCACACCGCGCGCTGTGTCGGCCCGCGCCCGACTGGCTACGGCTACCGCTACGGCAGCGTCGACGCACCGCCCTACTTCACCGGCGGGTTCGGCGACTACCTGCTCCTTGGCCCCGGCACCTGGATCTGGCGGATCCCTGACGACGTCCCCTGGGAGGCGGCAGCGCTCGCCGAGCCCCTCAGCATGGGGATCCGCGCCGTGGAGCGCGCGCTCTCGCTCCCCTCCTGGAAGAACGAGCAGACGCTCACGTTCGGCGGGTCGGTCGCCATCCTGGGCGCCGGCGCGATCGGCGTGCTCACCGCCGCGGCGGCGCGTCTGGCCGGAGCAGGGCAGGTCATCCTGGTGGGCGCTCCCCGGGGAGCGCTCGAGGTCGCCCAACGGGCCGGGGTCGCCGATGTGACCATCGACATCGACCAGGTTGGTCCGGCCGAGCGGATCGAGCGCGTCCGGGCGCTGACGCCGGGCGGCTACGGGGCCGACGTCGTCTTCGAAGCGGCGGGCGTGCCGGTGGCCTTCCTGGAGGGGCTGGAGATGCTGCGGCCGCTCGGTACGTATGTCGAGCTGGGCTGCATGATCGACACCGGGAAGACCGTGCCGCTCAACGTCGCTCGCCACCTGACGCAGAAGGACCTGATCCTCTACACGGTCGCCGCCCAGCCGGCGCAGACCATCGGCAAGGCGGTGCGGACGATCGCCGCGACGCACCAGCGCATCGACTACCCATCGTTCGTCGGCCAGGTCCTGCCCATCGCCGAGACCGGTCAGGCGTTCCCGTTGCTGGAGCATCCGGCGGCAAAGCCGATCAAGGTCGCGGTGCGGGGAGCAGGATATTAGGTAGTCGTCAGCAATCAGTCATCAGTCGTCAGTGTCGCCAGACCGCGGCCCTCACCCTCTCGCCCCTCTTCCGCGGGGAGAGGGGCGAGGGGTGAGGGCGGCTGACTGCTGATCACTTGTTGCTACGCACCTAGCGCAGCATTTGCCCGCCCTCCCTGGCTATGGCTATAATGGGCCGAGACCCGGCACCCAACACCCGACACCCGTGAAGGAGCGTTACCGGTGCGACTGGCCACGAAGATGGCACGCCTGGGCACCGAGACGGCATTCGAGGTGCTCGCCCGCGCCCGCGCGCTGGAAGCGCAGGGCCGGGAGGTGATCCACCTGGAGATCGGGGAGCCCGACTTCAGCACGCCTGCCCACATCGTCGAAGCGGGCGTGGCCGCGTTGCGCGACGGCCACACCCACTACTGTCCCTCGCCCGGGATTCCCGAGCTGCGCCAGGCGATTGCCGCCGAGCTGTCGCACACGCGCGGCGTCGCGGTGGGGCCCGAGCGCGTCGTCGTCACTCCGGGCGGCAAGCCGATCATGTTCTACACGATCATGGCCCTGGCCGAGGAGGGCGACGAGGTCATCTACCCCAACCCCGGCTTCCCGATCTACGAGTCCATGATCAACTTCGTCGGCGCCCGCGCGGTGCCCGTTCCGCTTCGCGAGGAGCGGAGCTTCGGCCTTGACGTCGACGAGCTGCGCTCGCTCGTCACCGACCGCACGCGCCTGATCATCCTCAACTCGCCGCAGAACCCGACCGGCGGCATCCTCGGACCGGATGACCTGGCGGCCATCGCCGAGCTTGCGGTGGAGCGCGACCTCGGCGTCCTCTCCGACGAGATCTATGGCCGGATCCTCTACGACGGCGCGTTCCAGTCGATCGCCACGCTCCCGGGGATGGTCGACCGCACGGTCATCCTCGATGGCTTCTCGAAGACCTACGCGATGACCGGCTGGCGGCTTGGCTACGGCGTCATGCACCCGGACCTGGCTGCGCAGGTCAGCCGCCTGGTGACGAACAGCGTGTCCTGCACCGCCACGTTCATCCAGTGGGCGGGCGTCGCCGCGCTCACTGGCCCCCAGGACGACGTGGCGCGGATGGTCGCCGAGTTCCGCCGCCGGCGCGACCTCGTCGTGAGCGGCCTGAACGCGATCCCCGGCGTGCGCTGCGCGCAGCCGCCCGGCGCGTTCTACGCCTTCCCGAACATCACCGGCCTCGGCCTGCACAGTCGAGCCGTCGCCGACCGCCTGCTCGACGAGGGCGGGGTCGCCACGCTGTCCGGCACGTCCTTCGGCTGCCACGGCGAGGGCTACCTTCGGCTCTCCTACGCCAACTCGATCCCGAACCTGGAGCGGGCGCTGGACCGGATCGACACGATAGCCGGCAGGATTCGGCGCGGGGGATAGCCCTCACCCCCTGCCTGCCGTTCCTGAGCCGGTCCCAATACTGGGAGAGGGGGTTACG
>JACPQP010000065.1 GCA_016190465.1 Chloroflexota bacterium | reverse complement strand
GGTTTTGGGGACACCCCAAACCCCGCCAGGACGGGCTCCGCCCGTCCTGGACCTTCCCGGGACGCAGGTGAACTTTCCGAGACCTACTTGGTCCCCTCGGGAGAGGGGTCGAGGTGAGGGTCTTCCCCACGCGACCGGCGGGCAGTGGGCGCTCGTACCTGCACCCAGTGGCCCGAGGATGAGTCTAGCAGAGCAAACGAAGGTGAACAACTGCCAGTCCCCGGGAGATGATCCTGACACGCCAGAAGTGATGACTGTGCTATAATCCCGCGTGCGATTGCCGCAGCTCGTCCCTGGAGGATCACGTTGTTCTCGCCCCTGAGCGCGCTTCTCGGCGTCTTCTCGCTGGACATCGGCATTGACTTGGGCACCGCCAACACATTGGTGCTGGTGCGCGGGAAGGGCACCGTGATCAACGAGCCCTCGGTGGTCGCAATCAACAAGAAGACGAAGAAGGTGCTGGCGATTGGCGCCGCGGCAAAGCGCATGGTTGGTCGCACGCCAGCGAACATCGTCGCCGTGCGGCCACTGAAGGACGGGGTGATCAGCGACTTCGACGTGACCGAGCAGATGCTCCAGTACTTCATCGCCCGGGTGCATCAGCAATTCGGGCGGATTCCGCGCCCACGCATCGTGATTGGCATCCCGAGCGGCGTCACCGAGGTCGAGAAGATGGCGGTCCACGACGCGGCCCGCAACGCCGGCGCGCGCGAGGCGCACCTGATCGAGGAGCCGATGGCGGCGGCGATTGGGGCGGGCCTGCCGGTGACCGACGCGACCGGCTCGATGATCGTGGACATCGGGGGTGGCACAACCGAGGTCGCGGTGATCTCGCTGGGCGGCATCGTCGTGAGTCGCTCGATTCGGATCGCCGGCGACGAGATGGATCAGGAGATCGTGCTGTACGCGCGGCAGAAGCACAACCTGTTGATCGGCGAGCGCATGGCCGAGGAGGTCAAGATCGCCGCGGGGTCGGCCTATCCCCTGCCCGAGGAGAAGATGGTCACGCTCCGTGGCCGGGACCTGGTGACCGGCCTGCCGAAATCTATCGAGATCAGCAGCGTCGAGGTGCGCGAGGCGATCTCCGGCTCGGTCTCGGCGATCGTGGAGGCGGTGCGAACGACGATCGAGGAGACGCCACCCGAGCTGGTGGCCGATCTGATGACCCACGGCATCGCCCTGGCTGGCGGTGGCGCCCTGCTGGCCGGACTCCCCGAGCGCCTCGGCCACGAGACGAAGATGCACGTCTACCGGGCTGAGGACCCGTTGACGTGCGTCGTCCGGGGGACCGGTCAGGCGCTCGAAGAGCTCGAGATCCTTCAGAAGGTCGAAGTTCCCGTGCAATACGCACGACCCCTACGGTAGGTCCGGTGCTGGCACGACTCGGCTACTTGATCGCGGTCCTCGCCATCGGGTTCGGCGTCGTCATCCTCTTCCGTCTGCCGCGCCTCGGGCTCATCGAGAGCGGGGCGTTCGCCGCCCTCGGCCCGGCCACGAGCGCGGTGGGCGCGCCGGTCCGGAGCCTGGTGGAGTTCGTCCAGACGATTCAGAGCATCGGCGAGCTGCGCCGCGAGAACGCCCAGCTCCGCCAGGAGATCGCGGATCTGCGCGCCGCGACCGCCCGCCTGCCTGAAGTCGAGCGGGAGAACGCCCTGTATCGCAGTCAGCTTCAGCTCCGGTTGGCGCGCCCCACCCTCCAGTGGCAGGTCGCCCGGATCATCGGCCGCGACACCAATCCCCTCGTCAAGGCCATCATCATCGACCTGGGCTCGGCCGATGGCCTGGCCGAAGGGATGACCGTGATGACCACCGAGGGGCTCGTCGGCCAACTGGTCCGGCTCCACGCGAACACGGCCAAAGTGCTCCTGATCGTCGACGTCGGCAGCTCGGTCAATGGCACCATCCAGGACTCTCGCGCGCGCGGCGTCGTCTACGGCGCCCGGACCGGCGAGCTGGCGATGCGCTACATCGCCCAGGGAGAGTCGGTGAAGACCGGCGACCGGGTGCTGACCTCCGGACTCGGCGGGATCTACCCCCCCGGCATTCCCATCGGCCGCGTCGTCGACGTCCGGCAGAAGGACATCGACATGTTCCAGGAGGCGCGGCTCGACCCCGCGGTCGCCATCGACAAGCTCGAAGAGGTGCTCGTCATCACCAATCACCTGCCGGTCAAGCTGGAGTAGTATGTATCTGGCGATGATCGTCCTGTTGCTCGGCGCGCTGGTGCAGGCGGCGGTGCTGCCGCAAGTGCAAATCGGGCAGGCGAGCGTGAACCTGGTGCTCCTGCTTGTGGTGAGCTGGAGCATGCTGCGGGGCATCGAGGAGGGCACGCTCTGGGCCATCGTCGGGGGGATCTGCGCCGACCTGTTCTCGGCGGCACCGTTCGGTGTCAGCATCGTGGCGCTGGGCTGCGTCGCCCTCCTCGCCGCGACCATCGGCGAACCGCTGCGCCAGCTCCACGACTACCTTCCACTGATCTCAGTCGCGCTCCTCACCATCGTCTACTACCTCGTGCTCGGCATCGCCATGGCCCTGTTTGGCTGGCCGGTCGATTGGACGCCCACCGTCGCGCTGCTCGTCCTGCCGGCCGCGACGCTGAACACCCTCTGGATGGTCCCGGTCCACCTGCTGCTTCGCGCGGTCGACCGGTGCACGGCTCGTCCTGGCTGGCTCCCGTGAGGACGGGCGCGTGAGGACGGGGAGGACGGGAATGAACATCGCCATCGACGCCAGCCGCGCGGCCAGCGGCCAGCGGACCGGCGTGGAGGGCTACTCGTACCACCTGCTGCGCCACCTCCTGGCCATCGCCACCCCGCACCGGCTCACGCTCTACTGCAATCAGTCGCTCCCGCCCGAGGTACTCTCCACTGGCCCGTCAGCCCGGCTTCGGTCGATTCCCCAGCCGCGCCTCTGGACCCAGACCCGGCTGGCGGCGGCGCTCCTCCACGACCGTCCGGACGTGCTGTTCGTGCCGGCGCACGTGCTCCCGGTGCTCCGGGTCTGCCGCGGGGTCGTCACTGTCCACGACCTTGGCCATCTGGACTACCGGTTCGCCTATCCGCCGGCCCGCTGGTGGTACCTGCACCTCGGCACCTGGTACAGCGTGCGCGCCGCGTCCCGGGTCATCGCCGACTCGCAGACGACGCGCGACGACCTCGTCCGTCGGCTGGGGGTGGCGCCGGCCAGGATCGACGTCGTCTCTCTGGGGTACGATCCGGCGTTCCGGCCGCTCGCGGGGGCCGAGGTGGCCCCCGTGATCGCGCGCTATGGTCTGGACCGGCCATACTTCCTGGCCGTCGGCACGATCCAACCGCGCAAGAATTACCGGCGGCTGCTGGAGGCGTTCGCCCGGCTGGACGAGACCGACCGGCGACGGCATCGGCTGGTGATCGCCGGCAAGCCCGGCTACGGCGCCGACGACGTGTACCGAGCCGCCACGGCGCTGGGGTTGGGCGACGCCGTGCGCTTTCTCGGCTACACACCGGAGGCCGACCTGCCGGCGCTGCTGAACGGCGCGGTCGCGCTCGTCTTCCCATCACTGTACGAGGGCTTCGGGCTGCCGACACTGGAGGCGATGGCCTGCGGCACGCCGGTCGTCGCCTCCCGGGCGGGCTCGCTGCCCGAGGTGGTCGGCGAGGCCGGCCTGCTGGTCGATCCCACCGGCCCGGAGAACATCGCCGGCGCCCTGGCCCGTCTGATCGCGCAGCCATCACTGCGCGCCGACCTGCGCGAGCGTGGGCTGGTCCGGAGCCAGCAGTTCAGTTGGGCCCGCTGCGCAGCGGAGACACTGAGCGCGATCGAGCGGGCGGTAAAGTGATGAGGGAGGAGGGAAGGTGATCCGATTGACGTGAGATCGTCCGGCGGCTATAGTCCAATGGCCGGCCAGTTCTCCGCGGCGGCATTCTTTCCGGTCGGCAGGAGGGCTGGGTGCTCGGTCGGTCGCCCGTCGATCGGTCGGTGCTGCTCGTCACGGCCAGCGCGTTCGGGCTCCGGGTCTTTCGCCTGGGCGAGCCCAGCCTCTGGTACGACGAGGCGGTCAGCGTGCTGTTCGCCCAGGGCGACCTCGCCGGGGTCCTGGCCAACGCCGCCACCGACAACCACCCGCCGCTCTACTTCATCCTCCTCCACCTGGCGATCGCCCTGACCGGGATGAGCGAGTTCGCCATCCGCTTCCCCTCGGTGCTCGCGGGCACGCTGCTGGTGCCACTGGTCGATCGGCTCGCCCGCGCCGTCGACGCGCGCCACGGGCCCCTGGCCGGGCTGATCGCCGGCTGGCTGGTGGCGCTCTCGCCGTTCGCCGTCCGCTACGCCCAGGAAGCCCGGATGTACACTCTGCTGGCGGCGCTGGCGGCAACTTCCTGCCTGCTCTTCGTCCGGGCGCTTCGCGGCGAGGCGCGCCTCGGGGTCGGCTACGCCGCCGTCACCAGCCTGGCCCTCTACACGCACCTCTACACCGCGCTCCTCATCACCGCCCAGGCCGCGGGGCTGGCGGTCTGGCTCGCGACAGCCAGGAAGCGACCGCTCGCCATCGGCGTCCAGTGGGCGCTCTGCCAGGGGTTGGCCGTTCTCCTGTTCCTCCCCTGGCTCGAGCCGACCTGGCGGCGCGTGGTGGCCGATGCGACCTACTGGCCCGGAACGCTGGGCCTGGGGACGTTCGTCTGGCTGACCGCAGTCACCCTGACGGGCAGTGAGTGGCTGCCGGGGCACCTGGTCGGCATCGCGCTGGCGCTCAGCGCGGCCACCGCTATCCTTGGCATCCTCACGATGCGGGGGCCAACGCGCCGAGTCGGTCTCATCCTCGCCCTGCTCGTCGTCGTCCCGGTTGTCGCCCTCTATCTCCTGACCTCCCAGCGGCCGAAGTTCCACCCACGCTACCTGATCGAGGTGCAGCCCGCCCTGGTGGTCGCGATGGGCGCGGGCCTGGCCGTCCTGCTCGCCGGGGGATGCTCGCCGCTCCGCGCCATCGGCCGGGCCCTCGGCCTGGCTGGCCTCACCGCGCTGACCGCTCTGGCCGTCGTCGGGCTATCCCGTCTGTACTTCGATCCCGCCCTGGCGCGGGACGACTTCCGATCGGTCGTCGCGTACGTCGAGGAATACGCGGAGCCGGGCGATGGCATCCTCGCCGTCGGCGGACACGCCCAGCCGGCCGTCAGCTACTATCTCCGCCGGGACCTTCCGGTCTATGGCCTGCCGCCCGGCCCGATCCTCGACCTCTCCCGGCAGCTCGACCTCACCGTCGCCGACGCCCTTGAGCCGATCCTCAGCCGCCACGAGCGCTTGTGGCTGGTCCTATGGCAGGATCAGGTCGTCGACCCGACCGAGGAGGTGACCCGGCTGCTCCACTCGGTCTCGCGGCGCGAAGGAGTGGGCCGCTCGTTCCAGGGCATCCATCTCCAGCTCTTCCGGCCCACCGGAGGGATCCGCCTGGCCAGGGAGCAATCGATCTCCAACGAGCTCCAGACGCGGTTCGTCGACGGTATCGTCCTCGTAGGCTATGACCTCCGCCAGCACACTTTTCAGCCAGGAGAGACGATCGAGCTGGCACTCTACTGGCAGGCCGAGCAGCGGTTTCGCGAGGACCTGACGGCGTTCGTTCACCTGATGGGCCAGGTTGATCATATCTACAGTCAGATCGACCGGCGGGCCGGCGGCGACGGCTTCGGGACCAGCCGGTGGGCGCCGGGCAGGACCGTCCGGGACGTCTTTCGGCTGAGAGTCCCCCCCGAGATGGCCCCGGGCCGCTACGTCCTCGAGATCGGCCTGTATCGGCCAGAGACGCTGGCCCGCTTGCTGGTCGAGGAGACCGGCGAGAACGGGATCCTGCTGGTCGAGGTGGACGTCGCCCGAGGCAGCGAGTAGTGACGCGGAGAGGAGAGACGCGGGGACGGTCTCCGCGTTGCCGTGTCTCGCGGCTCTCTACGCCCGCAGCCGCGCCGTCGCTACGGCGTCAATGGCCAGTGTATCCGGCCGGATCGCTACCCCGTATTCCTGGCGCGCGTGCTCGACGGTGACTTTCCCGTTGCGGACGTCCGCCAGGACGAGCGCCGGATCGCGCGCGAAGGGATCGCCGTACCCGCCGGCACCCGCCACGACATGATGCAGGACGTCGCCGCGCCGCACAGTCAACAGCGTCTTCGACGGCAGCACCCGCGCCGCGTCGTCGCGCGCGATGGGAGCGTCAGGAACATCGGGTACGTCAGGTGCATCAAACGCATCGGGATTCAGCACGCTGCGCGAAGGCGTCCCCGGCTTTCCGCCCGCCAGGCCGTAGGCGCCGAAGCGGTGCTGGTCCGCGCGGATCTGGAGCACCGCCTCCTCGGCCAGACAGCGGTAGTCGCGCACCAGCGCCAGGCCGCCGCGGTGCCGGCTGGGCCCACCGGTGTCAGGGACGAACCCGTACTGCTCAATCCGGAGCGGCTGCTCGGCCTCCACGATTTCGATCGGGTTGTTCGAGAAGTGAACGGACGATACTCGAGTTGCCATCGACGCCGTCGCGGTCGGGCCGCCTGCCCCACGAGCCGAAGAGGAACTCCAGGAAGACGAACGGCCGGCGCCGGGCGTCATAGCCGCCGAACGTGATCCCGGTGTCGCCGCCAACCTCGGCGGCCGGCACCTGCTCCGGCGCGAGCTGGGCCAGCGCGCCCATCAACACGTTCGCCAATCGGAAGCCGGTCAGCCCCCGGGCGGCCACCGGTGCCGGGAGGACCGGGTTCACCACCGTCCCGGCCGGCGCGCGGACGCGGATCGGCCGGAAGTAGCCTTCGTTGTTGGGGATGTCCGGCTCCATCAGGCAGCGCACGCAGGCGTAGACCGCGGACTTGGTGAAGGGCAGCGGCGAATTGATCGCTCCCTTCACCTGTGGCGCAGTTCCCGTGAAATCGGCGACAAGCGTGTCGCCGTCGACGATGATCGCCACGGTGATCGGGATCGGCTCGGCGTCGATGCCGTCGACATCGATGAAGTCGGTGAAGGTGTAGCGGCCGTCGGGCCAACGCGCGATCGCGGCGCGGGCGAGGCGCTCGGTGTGGTCGAGGAGCGCGCGGAAGTGGCCCTCCAGCGTCCGCAGGCCGTAGCGGGTGACAAGCTGGTGAAGCCCAGCCTTGCCGATGTGGCAGGCGGCGAGCTGTGCCCGCAGGTCGCCGAGCACCATCACCGGCACCCGGACGTTCGCCTCGAGCAGTCGAAAGAGCGCCTCGTCGGGCGTACCGCGGTCGTAGAGCCGGAGCGGTGGGATGCGCAGCCCCTCCTGGTAGATCTCGGTCGAGTCGCAGGCATTCCCGCCGGCGACCCGCCCGCCGATGTCGCTGTGATGCGCGCAGGTGGCCACGAACCCCGCTAGACGGTGCTCCCCATGTCCGTCGACGCCCTCAAGCAGGTTCTCATGCATGAGAACCGGGACGAACACCGGCTCGATGACGAAGAGGTCCGGCAGATGCGTCCCACCCTCGTAGGGGTCGTTCAGGATGAAGACGTCGCCCGGCCGGATCGCGTTGCCATAGCGCGCCCGCACCGCCGCCAGCGCGTCGGGGATCGAGCCCAGGTGCAGCGGCAGTGTGAGCCCCTGCGCCAGGAGCTGCCCGTCGGTGGCGCAGAAGGCGGTCGAGAGGTCCATCGGTTTCTTCAGGTTAGCCGAGTACGCTGTCCGCACCATGGTCAGCGCCATCTCGTCGACGATGGCGCTCAGCCCGTTCTTGACCAGCTCGAAGGTGATGGGGTCGTCGCGGATCATCTCATCGCCTCGTCACAACCGCGTCAGCACGATGTTCCCTCGCTCGGCCAGCCGCGCTCCCCAGCCCGGCGGCACCACCGTGGTGGCGTCGTACTCCTCCACGATGAGCGGGCCGGCCCGGACTTCGGCGTCGAGAGCGTCGCGCCTGACGACCGTCGTCCGCCGGAGGCCGTGAGTCGGACCGAAGTACACGGAGCGGGTATCGGGGGTCGGGGATCGGGGATCAGGTGCAAGCAGGTTTACCAGCTCGACCGGATCGCTTTTCGCCCGGTGGCCGTAGGTGCGCTCGTGCTCGCGCCCGAACGCTTCGACCAACTCCGGCCCCAGCATCGGCAGGCCATCGGCGGCCAAGCAGGTCGGAGAAAGCTCACGATCGTCTCGGGAAGGTCCAGGAAGGGCGCAGCCCGTCCTGGCGGGGTTTGGGGTGTCCCCAGGACCTTCAAGAACCTCCTGATACACATTGAGCGGCAGGCGCAGCTCGGACGATTGCCCGACGTAGCGAAGGTCCGCGTACCAGAGCAGCGCAACCCGCTCCGGACTGTAGCCCTCGCCGGTCAGATCGGCGAGCGCCTCGTCGCGGAGCGCGGCAAGCCGTGCCGCCAGCTCCGTGGCGTCAAGCGCGTCCACCCGCCGCTTGTACGTGCGGACGTAGTGGTGCTCGGTCTCAGCCACCAATAGCCCGAAAGCGCTAAACAGGCCGGGCGACGGCGGCACGAGCACCTCGCGGATACCCAGTTCCTCCGCCGCGGCGACAGCGTGGACCGGCCCGTTGCCGCCAAAGGCGACCAGTGTGAAGCCGCGCGGGTCGCGTCCCCGCTCGATCGTTACGGCCCGGATGGCTCGCGTCATGCTGGCGCTGGCCAGGAGGTGGACACCGTGGGCCGCCGCCAGGAGGTCCAGGCCGAGCGGCTCCGCCACCTGGGCATGCAGCGCCCGACGGGCCGCAGCCGCGTCGACGCGCAGCGCCCCACCCACCAGGTATTCGGGGTTGAGGTAGCCGAGGACCACGTTCGCGTCGGTCAGCGTTGCCACCGCGCCGCCCGCGCCGTAGCAGACTGGCCCGGGCGCCGCGCCGGCGCTCTCTGGCCCGACCCGCAGCGCCGGGCCCCTGGTGACCCGGCAGAGGCTGCCCCCGCCGGCCCCCACTTCGGCAATATCGATGGCCGGCACTCGCAAGGCGTAGCCGCCGCCCCGGTTGAGCCGACTGCCGACGCTGATCCCGCCGCCGACCTCGTATTCGGGCACCTGGAGCGCCGCGCCATCCTCGACGATCGAGGCCTTGGCCGTCGTGCCACCCATGTCCAGTGTGATCAAGTTGCGCCGGCCGGTCTGCCGGCCGAGCGCAAGCGCGGCGACCACGCCCGCCGCTGGCCCCGACTCGATGAGGTGGATCGGCAACGCCGTCGCCGCTCGCGCTGTCATGATCCCACCGTTCGACTGCATCAGCAGCAGCGGCGCGCGGACGTCCAGCTCGCGCAGCCCACTGGCAAGCGAGTCGAGGTAGCCCCGCACCACCGGCGCGATGGCCGCGTTGATCGCCGTCGTCGAGGTGCGCTCGTACTCGCGGATCTCCGGCAGCACGTCGCTCGAGAGAGAAACGTGTACGCCCGGTGCGCGCTCCCAGATCAGCTCGCCGACGCGCTGCTCGTGGGCCGGATTGGCGTACGAGTGCAGGAGACACACGGCGATCGACGTGACGCCCTGATCGACCAGCCCCGCGATCGCGCGGACAACGCTGGCCTCGTCGAGCGGTCGGACCACCTGGCCGAGATGGTCGAGCCGCTCGTCGACTTCAAACCGTAGGGGCAGGCCCCCGTGCCTGCCCCTACGGGGCACCAGCGGCGGAGGCTTCTCCCGGGTGAGGTCGTAGAGTCGCGGCATCCGCAGTCGACGCAGCTCGAGGATGTCGCGAAAGCCGCGAGTTGTCAGCAGTCCGGTTCGGGCCCCCTTGCGTTCCAGCACGGCGTTCGTCGCGACCGTCGTGCCGTGGACCAGCTCACCCAGGTCCTGACCCGCCAGCCCAGCGCGTCCAAGCAGCGCCCGGAGGCCCACCACGATGCCCTGGCCGTAGTCGTGCGGCGTCGAGGGCGTCTTCTCGACGACCACCTCGCCCGCGGGCCCGGTCAGGACCAGATCGGTGAACGTGCCGCCGATGTCGATGCCCACGCATAGCGCAGAATCGCGGGTGAGCGGGGTGTTCGGGTTCCGACCCCGTCGCTGCGCGAACGTATCTTCTTGTCCCGCGATGGATGCGCTACACTGAGTGACCAAGTCGACAACACACCCGTCTGGAGGGCTTCACGATGGTAACACGCAACCCCGAGCAGCCCTGGCTCACACCTTACTGGGCGGCGAGCCAGCACAACTTCGATCCGGCGATCGCCGTGCCGCCCCGCCGGGTGGCGCTCCACGACATCACCGTGCGCGACGGCGAGGAGTGCGCCGACCTCGCCTTTTCCGTCGCGGACAAGGTCCGAATCGCCGAGGCGCTGGCCCGCGCGGGCATCCGGCGGATGGAGTTGTTCCTCACGGTGCCGGGCTGGCTTGAGACGGTGCGGGCGATCGTGCGGCGGAAGCTGGACCTGGACCTCTACGTGACCTGGCGGCCGGGCCGGGTGGAGCGCGCCCTCGACCTCGGCGTGAGACACGTGATGGTGTGGTACCGCATCGGCGAGGTTCACCAGCGGCACGTGTCCAACCGCGACCGCGAGGCGTTGCTGGACGAGATGCTCAGCGCGGTGCGAGCAGCTCGCGAGGCCGGGGCCGTGGTCAATCTCTTCCTGCCGGAATCGACCCGAGCCAGTCTCGAGCACCTCCGGGCCGCGGCGCAGGCGGCCGAGAGGGAAGGCGCGAGCGCGGTCACGGTGGTGGACAGCCAGGGGGTCGCTCGCCCTGCCACGATCACCTATCTGGTGCGGCAGCTCAAGAGCTGGACCCGCCTGGGAGTCGAGGTCCACTGCCACAACGACTTCGGGTTGGCCACTGCCAACGTGCTGGCAGCCTACGACGGTGGGGCCGACGCCTTGAACGTGTCGGTGAACGGGGTCGGGTATCGCGCGGGCAACGCCGCGCTCGACGAGGTCGTGATGGCGCTCGAGGTGCTCTACGGAGTGGACACGGGGGTGCGGCTGGAGCTCCTGCCCGGCCTCGCCCGACTGGTCGAGGAGATCTCCGGCCTGCCCAACGGCTATTTCAAGCCGGTGGTCGGACAGGGGGCGTTCGCCTACGAGCAGTGGGGGACGCTGGCCGCGCTGGCGGCTGGCGGCGCCCGTGCCTACGCCTTCCCCTACGAGCCCGAGGTGATCGGCCGCGGTCCCCGGCTGGTGATCGGCAAGTGGAGCGACCTGGGGGCGGTGAAGCAGCGGTTGGCGGAGTTCGGCCTGGGAGCGTCGGCCCAGCAGCTCCAGGCCATCCTCCTCCGGAGCCAGCGGGCCGGGGTGGCCGCGCACCGTCCCCTCACGGATGAGGAGTTCCTGGCGATCGCCCAGGAAGAGGGGGCCTCTCCGATCGAGTAGCAGTCATGCACGGCACCCCTCTTGCTCCTGATCCCCGCGGACGTGTCCGCTCAGTCGTCAGTCGGCCCCGTGACGGTCTCGTGTCAATTGCGCCTGGCAGCGCCCCGGGCCACTACCTCAGGGGCTATTCGGATGGAGGCGGGCTCTCAACCTTGCTCTCGGCCCCCTGAGGAGTGGGCAGACATGACTTTCGTCGGTGAGGGCCTCACTGGTTGGGCCAGGGCCAGGGCCAGGCGATGGTTGCCAGCCATCCTGGGGGCGCTGCTCCTCGCGCTGGTCGCCTGCGGCGGCGAACCTCCCTTCTCCCGCAGCGCGGGAGAAGGGCAGGGGGTGAGGGCTGTCACGGGCGGCCTCTCGACTCGTGAGCCCGACCGGATGGCGACACCAGCGCCTTCACCGACACTCGCCGCGACGTTTACTCCGAGCCGGACGGCGGCGCCAGCCGCTCCGCCAGTCGGCCTCGTCCTCGTCGCCAGTGAGCGCAACCAGAGCCTGACGCTCGTCGACGCGACGACTAACCAGATCACCAGGACGATCTCACTCGGCGTACCGGCCCACACCATCACGGTCGGGCCGGACGGCCGCACCGCGTGGGTATTCAGCGGTCGGCGGCGAGAGTCCGACATCTACTTCGTCGACCTGGCAAAAGGTGAGCGCCAGGGCTCGAAGCGGCTGCGTGATGGGCCGCACGCTGTAGCCTTTTCCCGTGATGGGAGCCGCGCCTACGTTGCCCTCGCCGATGGCAACGGCGTGTCGTTCCTCAAGACGGCCAGCCGGGACCCGTTTGGTCTGGTGCAGCTCGGTCGCCAGACCGAAGGGGTGGGGATTCCTCGCCGCCCCCACGCCCTTGCCGTCCTTCCGGGTCCTCCACCCGTGAGCCCGGTGAGCAATCACGCTCTGGGCAACGAGGTGCTCTACGTCGCCGGACACGGCAGCGGCGTCGTGTGGGCGTTGGACGCTGGCTCGGGAGGGATCCGGGCAGAGGTGGAGGTCGGCGGCGGTCCCGCGCTCTTGCTCCCCGATCCGACGGGTAGTCGGGTGTACGCCCTGGTCGACACGCTCAACCAGCTCGTCGGCGTCGACGCCACCACCCAGCAGGTCGCCAGCCGTCTCCCCCTCCCCGGCCGACCGGCCAGCGCGGCCATCGGGCCCGGTGGAGTGGTAGCCGTCACCGCTGGCGACGCCGATGAGGTGTGGATCGTCGAGCTGGCGACCGGGGCCATTGCCGCCCGCGTTCGCGTGGGCTCACGGCCGGCGGGGGTCGCCTTCAGCACGGACGGCGGTCGCGTCTACGTCGCGAGCAGCGGCGATGACACGCTCACCGTCATCGACGTCCCGACGCGTCGGGTGGTGGCAACGGTCCCGGTCGGGCCGGAGCCGGTGGCGGTCACGTTTGCCGGCCCGGTGAACCGATCGGTCACGCCGACGCCGACCAGCGGAAAGCCCAGCCCGACGCCCACGATGGTCCCCACGCCGACGCCGCTGCCACGAGGCGCTTTCGTGGAGCGGCTGCCTCCGGGCACAGTAAAGGAGGTGTTCGTTCCGGGGGCCGAGTTCTCGGCGGCGATGGCCTTCGCGCCGGACGGCCGGCTATTCTACGCCGAGCTGCGCACCGGCAAGATCCGCGTCGTCGAACGGGGGACGTTGCGCCTCGAGCCCTTTTACGACTTCGCGGTCGCCGGGCAGCCCGAGACGGGACTCCTGGGGATCGCCGTCGATCCGGACTTCGCCCGCAACCACTACCTCTACGCCTTCTACACCTCCGTGGCCGATGGCGGTACTTCTGACGGTCCGACGAACGGCCCCAACCATGTCGTCCGGCTCACCGACGTCAACGGCAAGGGCACCGATCTCACCCCGATCATCAGCGATCTCCCCTCCGGGCAGGTCCACAACGGCGGGAGCCTCCGCTTCGGCCCCGACGGTAAGCTCTACGTCACCGTGGGCGAGACGGGCGACATGGGGCTTTCGCAGGATCTCAGCTCGCCGGCCGGTAAGATCCTGCGGGTGAACCCCGACGGCTCGATCCCGACCGATAACCCGTTCGTCGGGCAGACCAATCGGTACGCTGCGATCTGGGCGTCCGGGTTTCGCAACCCGTTCGACCTGGACTTTCACCCGATCAGCGGGGCAGTCGTCGCCGGCGAGAGCGGGCCGGGGGATAACGACGAGCTGAACCTCGTCGTCCGGGGGGGCAACTACGGCTGGCCGCCGTCGGGCTTCCGAGAGAGGCCCGACCTGGTCGATCCTATCGCCGTCTTCAACCCGGTCATCTCACCGGTCGGCCTGGCCTTCTATCGGGGCGAACCGATCCGCGAGTGGCAGAACGATCTGTTCTACTGCAACTTCCACCAGGGCCAACTGCGCCGGGTTCACCTGGCGCCAGGGAGCTTCGACCGGATCGTCTTTGAGGAGACGGTCACGACTGGCTGTACGCTGGACGTGGCGACCGGACCCGATGGCGCCCTCTACTACTCGGACCTGCACGCCATTTATCGGATCCGCCGGGCCGGCGCGGCGGCGCTGCCTGCCATCGCCACGGTGGGGCCGCCGGTGGTCACCGCCACGCCGTCGCTCGCCCAGGGCCTGCGCGAGCAGGATCGAGACGTCAACGTCAACCTCACGGAGTGGAAGGTCACGCTGTCGCGGAACGTCGTTCCGTCCGGCAAGATCCGGTTCCTGGCCGAGAACCTCGGGGAGACCGCCCACGCCCTGCGCATCGTCGGCAACGGCGTGGAGGTCCGGACGCCCAACTTCGGCCCGGGTGGCTCGCGCCTGCTGGAGGTAGACCTGCCTCCCGGTGTCTACACGCTGGACTGCCCGATCCGGGGCCACCCCGAGCAGGGGATGGTCGTGAAGCTGCGAGTCCTCAGGCCCGGCTCGGCGGAGAGCATGCCGTGAGGCTGCGCGCCGATCCTGAGCATAAGAGTCCCATGGTACAATCACCGGAAGAACGGCCTCCTCAAGGGGAGGCGCCCCCCTCCTGGTCCCGCTCCAGCCAGGCCGCCTCGATCAGGGCCCAGAGACCACCGGCGACGAGCGAGTGACCGCCCAGCAGCACCGGGATCGCCGCGTCGCGGGCCGCCGCAGTGAACGCCCGGATGGTTAGGTCGGCGATTCCATCGGGCAAGAGCAGATCCGACCGGAAACGCTCGCCGGCGCTCGGAGTCAGGCGCAAGTGCTGGAAGATGACGCGGGTGTCGACGAACGCCGCCTGACCCAGATCGGCCAGGCCGGTGAAAAAGCGCCTCGGGCCGACCGCCTCCAGGTGCATCCCGAGCAGCGAGCGAACCTCGCCCCGCTGCTCGCGACCGCTGGCCCGCATCCCCCGTTCCTCGGAGAAGACGCGCTTGCGGCAGGCCAGGTCGGTCTCGAGGTGCGCCCAGACGTGCGAGCTGACCCGCCCGCAGACGACGACCTCGGCCGTCGGCTCGGTGAGTAGGCGCATCGCCGCGCGCAGGCGACGGAGGTCGAGGTCGAGCGTCGCCAGGTAGGCCCGGGTACGCCGACCCGTGTTCGGGTGTATCGCGAGCACCATCAGGTCGGTCGGGGTGTCGACGTCCATCTGGGTGCCGGCCGTCCGGGTCAGTGCGACGTTCTTCAGGCCGGCCTGCCGCTGCAATCGGAACGCCAGGTCGTTGTCGATCGACGGAGGGTCGATCTGCGACAGCGCTGCGCCCGGATGAAAGCCGACAAAATCGGACGAGAAGAAGTTGTTGGCAACCAGCGCGCCGGGAGTAGCGAGGAGCGTCACGCAGATACTCCGCAGATCCTCGACGCTCAACAGCGGCCCGCTGCCGCCGCCGATATACAGGGGGACCTCGATGCGGTGCCGGGCGACCAACTCGGCGAGGTAACGTCCGAAGTGGAACTCGTCGTCGCGGTCGCGGGCCACCTCGACTGGCCAGTCCGCCAATCTGGCGGCGAACACGGGATCGGCCGTGGCCACGATCGGCCGGGCGCATTCGGGGAGCGAGAGCAGCTTCTCGATCGTGTCCAGGGCGACGGCCTGCTGGGCGCGGGCGACCACGGCCTCGACGGGATCAGCCGGGCACCCGCCGACAAAGATGATCGGGGTGACGAGGAGAGTCATCACGCGGATCCTCAGGCTTACCGCAGTCGCTCGACCCGCACTTCCGGCAGTAGACGATCGACATCCTCGCGATGGCAGAGCTCGGTGCCGGGAGTCAGCGCCGTCGCCGCTCCAGCGGCCGTGCCGAGCTGAAGCCCGGCCATCAGCCCCTCGCCCCGGGAGAGACAGAGCGTCAGTCCGGCCACCATTGCGTCGCCGGCGCCCAGGGCGCTGACCTCGATGATCCGGGGCGGGATGGCCCGCCAGGCCTCGTCGTCGCCGATGGCGATCGCCCCGGCGGCGCCCAGCGACACGACGACGTTCAAGGTGCCACGGGCCCGCAGCTCGGTCGCCGCGGCAAGCACCTCGTCATCGGCCTGGACTCTCCGGCGCATGAGGCGCTGAAGCTCGCGGAGGTTCGGCTTGATGAGCGTCGGGCGGGACTCGACGCCACGCGCGAGGACCTCCCCATCGGCGTCGAGCACCGTCTCACAGCCGATCGCCCGGGCCAGGTCGATGAGCTCGGCGTAGGCAGTCGTCGGGATGCCCGGCGGCAAGCTGCCGGCCATCACGACCCAATCCCTTGGACGCAACTGGCGCCGCAACCGCGCTTTCAGCTCGGCGAAGTGTCGCGGCTCGATGGGCGGGCCCGGCTCGTTGATGATCGTGTGCCGATGGTGTTTCTCTTCGACAATCGCCAGGTTCGTGCGGGTCTGGCCCGGCACGTGGAGGAGATCGTCGCGAATACCCAACTCGTTGAGCGATGCCTCGATGAACCGGCCCAGGCTGCCGGCGACGAACCCCATCGCGACACTCTCCCCCCCTAGCTCGCGAATGACCCGCGAGACATTTACCCCCTTGCCGCTCGGGTCGGTGCGCGCCTGCTTGACCCGATTGGCGTCGCCAATCACCAGTTCGTCGACGGCGACCACGCGATCAACCGCCGGGTTGAGCGTCACCGTGAAGATCACGCCGGGCCTCCGCCAGACCTCGGATGAAGAGTCACCTCTCGGATTATAGCGCAAATGATTGCCCGCCAAAGCCCACCGTGTTATACTCCGCTCGCAATGCCGCTGTTAGCCCCGGACATGGTGGTCTTTCGGGCGAGTCATCCCGATCGCGCGTCGCACTGAACCTGAGGCCCGCCTCGGGTCGGGAACGCGGGCGGGCCGTGACGGGAGCCCGGAGGACATTGCCAATTATGCTTGACTTTTCCCTCGACGAGTTGGACCGGCAACTGGCCGGACGGACGAAGCGCGCCCTCATCGAGCGCATGATCGTTCGCACTCCCCACGCACTGGCATCCGAGCGCCTCGTCGACGCGCTCTCATGCTATCCGCTGGTTCTGTTGCTGCTGGCCGCCGCTTACCCGACCCACATCTGGCTGCTCGACAACGGCGAGAAGGTCTCCTCTGCCACGATCCTCACGAACCGAATGCGCTTCCGTCGCTGGCATCGCCAGGCGATCAACGTCGACGAGTGCGACGGCCTGACCGACATCGGGCCGGGCTACCTGGCGATCGTCGTCTCATCGAACTCGAAGGAGATCATGATCCACGAGTTCGCGCACGTGGTGAGCACGTTTCTCAACCCCTCCGTGCGGGACCGGCTCTGCAACCTGTTCGACCGCGCTCGTCAGACGGAGCGCCTCCTCCAGCCGCTCGCCGCGGAGAGCGTCGGCGAGTTCTCCGCGTGCGCCTTTGCCGCCTACTTCTCCCCGCCAGCGTGGACACGGCTTCGTGTAACCGATCGGACAACATACCGGTTGGTCGCCGATCTGTTCGCCGAGGCCGAGCGTCTGAGTACAGCGCTGGAGAACCCCGCCGCCTTCGCGCGCTCCTGACGGGGCGACACGGCGACGGGACGTTTGTGTCTTCGTGGTGAACTCCGTTTCCCCGTGTCCCTCCTCCCTTCTCGCTCCTTCGCCCCATCCCCGCGTCTCCCTGGCTGAAACGGCCTGACGGGGAACGAATCTTGCCGAGACCATGGCGAGCAGCCAGCGTCGCGACGGCAACGTCCGGAGGAACCGGCGGGCGACGTCACGCTGGGAGTGGACTGCCGACATGATCTCACGGTGCGATCATACGATGTGATCACAAGGAGGTTGCGAGCGATCATGATGAACCCGTACATCACGCCGCGAGGAGACGTCTGCGCGGTCTGTGGATGTCCGACCCCGGCCGCCCGCACGCGGACCTGGCCAGGCACGTCTGGCCCGACCGCCGGGCGGGGCGGGGCTGGCGCCTGGCAACCCGGCTTCGCCGGGCAGTACCCCGGTGGTTGGGCCGGCTTTGGGGGTGGTTTCGGGCCGATGGGCGGCTACGCGCCGTTCTTTGCCGGAATGCCGACGCCCGGCTTCTTCCCGACTGGATGGGGCTTCGGCGGGGCACCCGGCTGGATGGGCACCTTCGCCCCTGGCTGGGCTGGCTTTGCGCCGACGTTCGCTGGCCCGCGGGGGGGTGCGAGCGACGAGCAACTCAAAGAGATGATCTTCGAGACGATCGACGCCGATCCGGCGATCCCCTACGACACGGACATCAACGTCGAGGTCACCGGCGGGATCGTGACGCTCACCGGCACGGTGCCGAACAAGCGCGTCAAGCACGCCGTTGGGGACGACACCTGGTGGCTCCCGGACGTGATCGACGTGAACAACCAGCTCGAGGTGGTGAGCCGCCGCGCCCGCCCACGCGAGGAGGGAGAGGCAGCTCGCCCCGTTCGTCCAGGCATGCGAGCCTGAGACTCTGACGCTTTCTACCAAGTGACACTATCACTTACACGATACGTGGAGGTACGTGCTCAGATGATGCAACCTGGCTTTGGCTGGCAACAGCCCTCGATGGGCCAGCCCTCGATGGGCCAGCCCTGGACGGGCCAGCCCTGGACGGGCCAGCCCTGGTTTGGCCTACAGATGCCGACCGGCTTCGGCGGCGGATTCGGACCCGGTGCCGGCCCGACCCCGTACTGGACCGGCACCTATCCCGGTGGATGGATGGGGACGTATCCCGGTGGGTGGATGGGCACCTATCCGGGCGGGTATGGCTACGGCACCTATCCGGGCGGGTATGGCTACACGCCGTTCCCGATGGGCCCGCTGAGCCCGATGGGGCACTTCGGTGCTTTCCCGCATCCTGGCTACCCGTCCCCGTTCACCGGCTTTGGCGGGATTCCGAGCTGGTACGGCCTGGGAGGACTTCGCCGCTGGGGCGGCACCTACTCGCCACAGTTCACGACGACCGGCCTCCCGACCGATGAAGAGATCTCCGAGATGGTCTACGATGCCATCGACGATGATCCGCTGATCCCCTGGGACGCCGAGATCAACGTCGACGTCGAAGCTGGCGAGGTGACCTTGACGGGCACCGTGCCCAACAAGCGGATCAAGCACGCCGCGGGCGACAATTCCTGGTGGATCCCCGGCGTGGTTGACGTCCACAACAGCCTGCAAGTCACCGGGCACCGCCGCGCTCGAGGAGCCGAGCAAGTGGCCCAGCCGGCGCCGCAACCCGCTCAGCCGGCTCGCCGCGCCGGGCGGCAGGCGACCTAGGCCGACGACGACCGAAACGTCGGCGTCGCCCTGACCAAACCCCCGGGGGTCGGGGGTCGGGGGTCGGGTATCGGGAGTCCCGGGGGCGGAGCCCCAAGACCTGGCACCTGGCACCCAACCCCCGGCACCCGACCCCCGGCGCCCACCGGTTGGTTTAGCCCGCTCGCAACAGTACACACCTCTCGGCACACTTGTTGCATTGTCGTCTCAGATTGCCGAGCGACGTGTGTGCCTCAGCTCCGTGGTAGCCGCCTGGCAAGATGGACTGTAGCGCGGGGGCTTGTCCCCCGCGCCGTCTGCCCCTGGCCGGGGACTGTAGCGCAGGGGTCTGTCCCCCCGCGGGGCTACGGGCGACACTACTGGCGAGGTGTCGAGGGTGGAAAGCATTGCACTGGCATCAACATCGCTCGACGCGTATCGCGGTTTGGTGCGCGACGAGCTGATTGCCGACGTCGAGCGCCTGGCACGCCCGCTTCGCGGGCTGCGGGTCGTTCACCTCAACGCGACGCCAACCGGTGGCGGGGTCGCCGAAATACTCCGCTCGCTGGTGCCACTGATGCGCGGCATCGGGCTGCGAGCGGATTGGCTGGTGCTTTCGCGCGATCTCGCCTTCTTTGCCGTGACCAAGCGTCTCCACAATCTGCTCCAGGGAAAGCCGGGCGAGTTGAGCTCCGGCGAGCAAGAGGTCTTCCTGCGACATAACGAGCTGATGGCTGCCGAGCTGGCGAGGGTGGTCGCCGACGTCTGGGTGATCCACGATCCCCAACCATTGCCGGTGATCGCCACCCATCCCAACCTGCACCCGTCGATCTGGCGCTGCCACATCGACACGTCGACGTGCAGCGCTGCGATACGCGACTTTGTGCTGCCGTTCGTCACGCAGTATGATCGGGTGGTCTTCACCCTGCCCGAGTACGTGTTTCCGGAGCTGGATCGGGAGAAAACCCTCTTCATCTCGCCGGCCATCGATCCTCTCGTGGCGAAGAACATTCCGGTCGATCGGGAGGTCGCGCGCCGCCTGCTCCACAAGCTGGGCATCCACCCGCGACGCCCCCTGGTGACGCAAGTGTCCCGCTTCGATCCGTGGAAGGATCCGATGGGGGTGATCGATGCCTACCGTCGGGCACGACAGCGGGTCAGCGACCTTCAGTTGGCGATGGTCGGGGTGATGGCGGCCCAGGACGATCCCGAGGCGGTCACCGTCTTCGATGAGGTCCGTCGGCACGCCGGAAGCGACGCCGACATCCATCTCTATACGCAGGCGCTCCAGGTGGGGGATATCGAGGTGAACGCGTTCCAGAGTGCCTCCGAGGTGGTCGTGCAGAAGTCCATCCGCGAGGGGTTCGGACTCACCGTGACCGAAACGATGTGGAAGGGACTGCCGGTCGTCGGCGGGCGAGCCGGAGGTGTTGCCGTCCAGATCCGCGACGGCGAGACCGGCTTCCTTGTCGACTCGGTCGAGGAGTGCGCCGACCGCATCGTCCTCCTGCTGCAAGACCGTGACCTGGCCGAGCGGCTGGGGAGAGCGGCCCGGGAGCACGTGCGCCACCACTATCTCATGCCGGCGTTGCTCCGCGACTATCTATCGACATTCCAGGTGCTCGTCGGCATGCGGCGCGCAGCCTGATTCCCCGCTATGGCAGGGCCTGGAGGTACTCCCAGGAGTCTCCCGCCAGGGCGGGGGCCTGGAGGCGCCCCCAGGAGTCTCCCGCCAGGGCGGGGGCCTGGAGGCGCCCCCAGGAGTCTCCCGCCAAGGCGGAGGCCTGGGGATGTCTCCCAGGAG
>JACPQP010000006.1 GCA_016190465.1 Chloroflexota bacterium | reverse complement strand
GGGCTCGACCAGTATCAACTGCGGGACTTCGAGGCGATTGAACGACATGTCGCCCTCGTCGCCACGGTGTACAGCTTACTGCGTGCGGCCCAACACGCCCCGGTCCTTCGCCAGAGGCTTCAACGTGAACTCAAGTTGCAGCTTGAGGGCAGCGCAGGATTCTGGTGTCGGGTGACGCAAGCGCAGAGCCTGTGGAGCCTGGCGCTGTTCATCAGCGCTGGCCTGGCGCAAGGTCAGAGCCTGCGCCAGGTGATGACGCCGCTCCTGCGGGCAGTCTGTGCCGCCTAGAGGATCGTGGCAGACACCCCGAGGAGTCGGATCATCGGTCTAGTTGCCAGGCGGTTCCTGCCTCCTCGACGATGCGGCCGAGTGGGGCAGGGTGAGTGTTGCCTCGCGACACCCTGAGCGTGTGTCTTTGGCCTATACTCGACGCTTGAGGGTCCGGTTGTTAAGGTGCTGCAAAAGCCGAGTTATCAGTTGTCAGTAGGCTGGGTCGGGTGTGGGCGCTGCGTACTGAGAACTGACAAGATGACTTGCCACAGCGATTCCGGTAGAATCAAGGCCACGCCACCGGGCGACGGGCGGGCGTGTCGTCATCCGTCATTCGTCGTTCGTCCTCCATTTGGGGAACAGCTCGCACGGGAAGGAGCATCCGCTTGGAGAAAGCACAGCCGACGCCGCGCCGAGCACCGCTTTTCTATGGCTGGGTCATCGTGGCGGTGATGGCCACAGTGGGTGCGCTGTGCATGGCCCTGGGATCCCTCAACTTCGGGCTCTTTGTCAAGCCGATGGGGGACGAACTGGGGATCGGGCGCTCCGTTTTTGGTTGGGCGCAGTCCGCTCGCCAGGTGGCGAGCGCCGTGACCGCTCCGGTAGTTGGTGGGCTGATCGACCGCTTTGGCTCCCGGGTTCTCCTCACCACGGCCGCGGTCATCACCGGCGGGGCCGTGTTCTGCCTCGCTTTCGTTTCGGAGGGCTGGCAGCTCGTCGTTCTGTTCGCACTTATGGGCGTCGTGGGGATGAACGGGCCTGGGGCGCTGGTAACCAGCGTGCCGGTGACCAAGTGGTTCGTGCGCAACCGGGGCAAGGCATTCTCCTTCATGTCGCTGGGGATTCCCGTCGGCGGCTTGATCTTCGTGCCGCTGTCGCAGGTGTTCATCGACACCGTTGGCTGGCGCAACGCCTGGATCCTCCTGGCCGTCGTCGGCGCTGGCCTCATCGTTCCCCTGTCCCTCATCTTTGTCCGTCGCCAGCCAGAGGACCTGGGGCTCCTGCCGGACGGCGGGCCTCCGACTCCCAAACCCACCGTCGGTACCGGTCATGCGGGTCAGATGCCTGCTCCCCCCGTCTCCTATGAAGAGCATTCCTGGACACGGACGGAGGCGCTGCACTCGGCCACGTTCTGGCGGCTGGTCTTCGTCTTTAGCGTCGTCGGTCTGGCCACGAGCAGCGTGGCCCTGCATCGCATCCCCAGTTTCATGGACCGGGGGCTGGACCCGCGGCTGGTTTCCTACGCGACGGCGCTGGACGCGGCCGCGGCCGGGCTGAGCACGTTCGCCATGGGGCTGATGACGCAGCGGATTCCGGCGCGCTTTATCGGAGCGGGCGGCTTCGTGATGCTGACGCTGGCATCGGCGCTGACTATCGTCGCGGACAACTACGCGATCATGTTTCTCTCCATGATTACGTTTGGTCTCGGGATCGGGACGCTGATGCTCACGCAGAATTACCTGTGGGCCGACTATTTTGGGCGCCGGCACCTGGGAAGCATCCGGGGCGCAGTCATGCCGGCTACCCTGCTGTTTGGTGGAGCGGGCGCGCCGCTGGCGGGCTACATCCGAGACTTCACGGGGAGTTATACCCTCACCTGGCTGGCGGCAACCGTCTTGATGGCGCTCGGCGCGGTGGTGATGGCCCTGACACCGCCGCCCCGGCCGATGCCGGGCACACCGCCGCTGGCGGTTCGAGCCGCGCCCGTCGGGGGGCCGTCGTGACTCCCGCCCCAGGCCCGGGAGTTCAGGCACGTCGACGGCGAAGGCCGCAGGACCGCGATCCCGTGCTCGGCGAGGATCTGGTGCGCCCGCGCCACGCCCGCCGCGTCCGGCGCCAGGCCGTCCAGGGCATACGGGCGCCCGAGCAGCCGGTACTTGTTCACCCCGTAGGTGTGGTAGGGCAGCACCTCCACCGGCGGCGAGCCGTGGAGCGTGCCGACGAACGCGGCCAGACGCCGCAGCTCCTCGACGCTGTCGTTGTACCCCGGCACCAGTGGCACCCGGATGTGGACCCGCAGCCCCGGCACGGCCGCGAGCTGGCTCGCGTTCCGCTGGATCAGCCGGTTGTCTGCTCCGGTGGCCTGCCGGTGGCGTTGCGCATCCCCGATCCTATGAAGACTATCGAAATAACTGTCCTCGTCCGGAGGACCGTAGGGGGTCGGTTTATCGTCGGGCTGAATGGTAGACTGTAGAGTAGAGGTTGGTGATCGCCTCGCCGCTACAGGAGGAGAAGGATGAGCGACACTTCGC
>JACPQP010000005.1 GCA_016190465.1 Chloroflexota bacterium | reverse complement strand
CTATTGTACAACACGTCAGGCGTGGCCGAGCTGCCTGTTGAGAGCGGCTCGCCGCCCAGGTAGGCGTGGCACGGAAGTTGCACTCGTGCGCGTCGTAGCATCAGCCACCAGCTGGCCGGGTAGCGCGTCCGTCGCCTCCTCATCCTCGTCAGCAGGTCTTCGATCAGTTGGTGCCAGGCGAGCAGCCCTGCGACTGATGAAGATGATCGAAATAATCTGGCGCACGCGCCACGCCGACGGCGGACCTGGCGACTGAAGTCGCGGCTACCATTACGAAGCCCGCCTGCGCGGGCTAACCCAGTCGGCGAAGGCCGACTTCGTCAAGGTAGCTCGCGACTTTAGTCGCCGAGCACCTCGTCCGATGGCGGCTTCTGGGCCAGACTATTTCGCTCACTGCCATCTGTCGCGGACTACCGTTACGAAGTCGGCATTCGCCGACCAGGGATGGAATTCTGACGGAGAGAGTAGACCAAATGAGCCCACAATTGCTGGTGCCTCAGTTGCTAGTGGTCGACGATGATCGACCGATCCGAGAAGTGATTACCGAGGCCCTCACCGACGAGGGATACGGTGTCCACACGGCGGCCGATGCTCGCGAGGCGGTTGCCCAGCTCCGTCGGATTCGACCAGACCTGGTGATCGCGGATGTAGCCATCCCCTACGGCGATGGCATCTCGCTCTGCCGGATGATCTGTCGCACCCCCGATCCAGTGCCCACGCCAGTTGTCGTCATCTCCGCGTTGGCCCACCCCGCCCTCGTCAATCGGGCCTACCAGGCCGGCGCGGCGGCCTTCCTGGCCAAGCCGTTTGACCTCGATGAACTCGTCGAGTGTATCCGGCGCCTGCTGGCCCAACCTCCGGCTTCCCGCGAGGCCGTGCCGTCATCGATGTTTCGCTGACCGGGTTCGCATCCCCCTTGACACCGGCTCCCAATCGGTTATCATGGGAGGCGAATAGAACATCTGTTCTATCCGAGTAGGCCGTGGGGGGCAGCCCTCACCCCCTACCCCTTCTCCCACGGGGAGAGGGGCGCGGGGTAGCGAGAAAGGATCGTGACGGTGGAGACGAAGAGTGAAGTGCGGACCGAGGGGACCAAGTGGGAGGTCAAGCGCGAGTTCATTGTCGAGCGACAGGGCAGATCATTCGTCCTCTACGCGGGGCTGCTTGACCTTGCCCATCGCCAGGGGCTTCGCGCCGTGCGAACACGGCTTCTCCAGATCCCGGCATCGGATAACGGCGACCTGGCGATCGTCCACGCTGAGGTCGAGACCGAGCGTGGTCTCTTCAGCGGGATCGGCGACGCCGCCCCACAGAACGTTGGACGGGCGATGGTACACTGCATCGTCCGGCTGGCCGAGACCCGGGCGAAGGCCCGGGCGCTGCGTGACGCGGTGAACGTCGGCGTCGCCGCGCTGGAAGAGCTCGGGGACGACGAGAGCGACGCCGAGGCATCGCCGGCTCGATCGATCAACGAAGGGCCTCCCCGCCCTGCCGATACCGCGGCGCCTCGAATGCTTCCGCCGCGGGGGCAACCGATGGCCGTCGCTGGCAGCGGGGTTGCCACGCCGGCTCAGATCCGGGCGATCTACCTCATCGCTCGGGACCAGTACGGGCTCGCCGACGCGGAGATTGACGAGCGCTGCGCGCAGATGTTCGGCGCCCCACCGTCCGAGCTGACGAAGAAGCAGGCCTCGGAGTTCATCTCGCACCTCAAAGGCGCCTGAGTCGATAGTCATTGCGGATGGCACATACCTTGCCGCTGCTGGCCTTCCATCGGAGGGAGAGGCGGAGGGAGAGGCGGAGGGAGAGGGGCCGCGAGGGGAAGTGCCCGATGCATCAGCAGCGTGCGACGGAGACAGACCTCGAGCTCGAACGGCGCGTTCGCGCCGAGCTGGGTCCGCTTGAGTTGACCGGACTTCAGCTCCGCGTCCAGCGGGGCGTTGTCCACCTGGTGGGCACCGTGCCGACCCAGGATGCGCGTGATGAGGCAGTCGAGCGTGCCGAGCGCGTCCCGGGCG
>JACPQP010000068.1 GCA_016190465.1 Chloroflexota bacterium | reverse complement strand
TCGTAGAACGGGGCGAAAACGTCGTACTCACTCATTCCATCGCTCAGCGGTTCTGCCGAGCCCGACGTAGGAAGGGGAAGCTACCACCCCCCCCGACGCGGGGGTGACCTAACCCCCTTCCCCCCTTCCCGTCGCGGGAAGGGGGAGCCGCTACCCCCCTCCCCGCGTCGGGGAGGGGGGGAGGGGGGAGAAGTCCGCGTCCTCGCCCCCAGGTGACCGCAAGTCAGCGCCTCTGGTGCACCCGCCGGTGGGGGCGAACCTTGTGTTCGCCCCCACCGTCCCCGGGACACCAAAGTTGCCGGGCACGACAGCGCCAACATGTGGCATACTCTCGGGTGAGGCTCGGAGGGGTCGATACGATGGCGATTCGGCTGGTTGCGCTCGATCTGGACGGCACTATCCTGCCACGTGGCGGGGCCATCTCCGATCGAGTGGTCGCGGTGGTCCGCGCGGTGGTCGCGAGCGGCGTTCACGTGACGCTGGCGTCCGGGCGGATGTTCCGCCTGGTTCAGCCCTATGCCGAGCGTCTGACGATCCGCACGCCGGTGATCTGCTATGGCGGCGCACTGATCCGGGAGCCGGATGGCGGACAACCGCTGTATGAACAGGGCATCCCAATCCCGCTTGCCCGCGAAGTGGTCGCGGCCGGACGTGGGCTCGGCCACCACGTCAACGTCTACATCGAGGACGACCTCTTTGTCGAAGCGGTCTCGCCCGACCACCCCATGTACGAGGCGCTGCTCCGCACCGGAGCCCGTGCGGTCGGCGACCTGGAACGAATCCTGACGACCGAGCCGCACCATATGGCGCTGGTGACGCCGGGCGATCCCAAGTCGCTGGTGCTCCGTCTCCGCGAGCGGTTCGACGGGGCGCTCAACGTGACCAGCGGTCACCCGCGCATGGCCGAACTGGACCACCCGGCGGTGTCCAAGGGCGCGGGGCTTCGTCTCGTTGCCGAGCGGCTGGGGGTCGACCGCTCAGAGGTGCTGGCCGGCGGCGACGACTGGAACGACCAGAGCATGCTCGAGTACGCCGGCCTGGGGGTCGCGATGGCGGGCGCGCCGCCCGAGGTGCAGGCCGCTGCCCGCGTCATCGCGCCGCCCATCGAGGAGGACGGCATCGCCCAGGTGCTGGAGGAGCACGTCTTGCGGGACCTTCCCAGGACGCAGGTGAACTTTCCGCGACCGACTTAGGACCGCCACCTACCAGGCGATCTGCCAGCTGCCGAAGCCCCCCTCCCCGCGTCGGGGAGGGGGGGGGAGAGGTCCGCCGCAGATGGCAGGTGTGAGCTTGCACAGGAAGGGAGACGTACGGCCGTGAACGCATTCACCCGGGTCCTGGCGCCATCATCTCCAACGTACCACGACCAGTCGGGACTCGAAGAGCTCCGGGGCGAGGCCGTGCATCTGGTGCTGGTTGTCCTGGTCGTGCTGATCTGGAGCGTGTTCGCGGCGATGGCGATCGCGATCGGCCACGCGGAGGCCGCGGGGTTCGGTCTGGCGGCTTGCCTTCTCGTGACCGCCGCCGCGACCAGCGGGGCCTCCCGACACAGCGCACGCTTCGCCGGGCACGCGCTGGTCGCTGGCCTCTTCCTGACTGTGGCCACCAGCCTGCTGTTCTTCCCGGCAGGGGAGACGGCGCCACTGTTCGCACTCGTCGTCCTCCTGGCCACCGCCCTCCTGGGGTGGCCGATGGGGATTGCCACCGCCGCGATGAGTAGCGCCGTCATCCTCCAGCTTGTCCGGCTCGTGGGGCTCGTAGGGCTCGTGGGGATCGAGCCCAGCCCGCTCCCGCCGACGGTCACCGTCGCCCAGTTGTTCCTGATCTGGGCGACCGGCGCGCTGGCCTGGATTCTCTCGCGACCGCTGCACACGGCCCTCGACTGGGCCTGGAAGTCAGCTGTGGAGTCCCAGCGTCAGGCGGACCAGTTGCGGGATCGGCAGGGCGAACTCGTCCGGCTGTCGAAGTCCCTGAACCAGGCCCTGGATCGACTGGAGCACCTGGCCAGAGAGCTGGACAGCGCTCGGCGCGCGGCCGAGCACGCCCGCGAGCTGAAGACGCAGTTCGCGATCGCCATCAGCCACGAGCTGCGCACGCCGATCAACATCATCATCGGGTTCAGCGAGATGATGGTGCTCACGCCGGAGTCGTCCTACGGCGCGGAGCTCCCCGACAGCTATCGCGGCGACCTGGAGGCGATCTACTGCAACGCCTGTCACGTCTCCAACCTGATCGACGATGTCCTCGACCTGGCGCAGGTCGAGGCGCATCGAATGGCTCTCCAGCGTGAATGGACGGCGCTGCCAACGGTGATCGGCGAGGCGACGATGGCCATCGCCACGATGATCAAGGACAAGGGGCTCCAACTCCACGTAAGCCTTCCGGCCGACCTGCCCAGACTCTACGTCGACGCGGTGCGCGTCCGGCAGGTGCTCATCAATCTCCTGGTGAACGCGACGCGGTACAGCGACCGGGGCAAGATCACAGTGGGAGCGGCCGTGAGCGCCGACGACGTGGTGGTCTCGGTCCAGGACACTGGTGTGGGCATCGCGCCGGACGATCTGTCCCTGATCTTCCAGGACTTCCGACAGGTTGGCAAGTCCCACCAGCGGCGCAGCGGCAGCGGCGTCGGGCTGGCGGTAAGTAAGCGACTGGTCGAGCTGCATGGCGGGAACATGTGGGTTGCGTCGGAGTTGGGAGTGGGCAGCACGTTCTCCTTCAGTCTGCCCCGTCGCGAGGCGGTCATCGCCGCCACCGAGCCGGATTGGGGGTCTCGCACCGCGCGGGTGCTCCGGATGGACACCACGCCCACCCTGGTCGTAGTCGACGACGAGGGGGACGCGACGAGAGTCATGCAACGGTATCTGGACGGCTACCGCGTGGTTGGCGTCCCCAGTCTCAAGGAAGCTCGCCGCCTTCTTGAGACTGGGGAGACTGGGCAGCAGCAGCCGATGCACGCGGTGATCGTCGACTCCGCCGAGAGCCAGCAGCGGTGGCTCGGCCTTCGTCACCCCCAGTTGTCGGAGCGCACCATCCCGGTGATCGTCTGCCCGCTCCACACGCGGAAGGAGCGGATCAAGGAGCTCGGGGTCGTCGACTACCTGGTCAAGCCCATCGGCCGCGATCGCTTGCGGGCGGCACTGCGCAAGGTCCGCCGGAAAACGCTCCGTCGCCTCTTGATCGTCGACGACGACCCCGAGATGTTGCGCCTGCTGACCCGGATGATCGGCTCACTCAGCCCCGCCTGTCAGGTCTGGACGGTGTCCGATGGTCTCCAGGCCCTCGCTGCCGTCCAGGATCACCAGCCGGAGGTCGTGCTCCTCGATCTGCTGATGCCCGGGACGAACGGGTATGCCGTGTTGGACGCGATGCGTCAGGATGCTGCCTCGAAGAGCATCCCGATCATCGTCGTCACTGGCTGGGGGGCGAACGATGAGACCGTGACGGCCCGCAGCCTGACCATCAGTCGGGCCGACGGCCTGACCGTGGGGGAAACGATGCGCTGCGTCAAGGGGAGTCTGGACGCTCTGCTGTTTCCACTCCCAGACAGCGCCCCAGCGCCGCCAGCAAGCTCGTCCGGCTGACCGGCTTCGGCAGGAAATCCGTCACACCCAACGCCAGGGCGAGCGCGCGCTCGTGCAGGATCGAGCAGACAATCACCGGGATGTCTCGAGTGATCTCGTCGCCGCGAAGCTGCTGGAGAATCTCCCAGCCATCCTGTGAGGGGAGCAGCACGTCCAGAATCACGGCGTCGGGACGGACCTGTTGGGCAAGCGCGACCGCTCCCTGACCTGTGCTGGCCTCGACCACCCGGTAACCGGTGCCCTGAAGATAGCGCCGAAAGAGTCGGGCGACGCCGGGGTTGTCGTCGACGACGAGCACCGTCGCCGGCTGAAGCGCGGGCAACCGGACTCGAAACCCGCTCGGCGCGCCCATCGCCGCTGGGAGGTGCTCCACAGTGCCGCAGTGCATCTGGATCAACCGAACTCCCGTCTCCAGGAGCGCCTCGGCGTCCTGGCGGGCCGGCTCCGGCCTGCTGGCGGCTTGCCCGGGCTGAAGGTCGTCGCTGACGATGTCGACCAGCACCTCCTGGCCATCAACGGCGGCCGTGATTCGCACTCGATGGCCGCGCCCAGCCTGGAGTGCGGAGGTCAAGAAGATCAGGAGAATCTGGCGCAAGATGGTCCGGCCGAGGGCCACCGGCGGGAGATCCGGGGGCAGGGACCGCTCGAGACGGCCCGCTTGCCGCGCAATCAGCATGGCGATAGTCTGCCTGACCGAGTCCAGGGTCTCGCTGAGGTCAGCCCGGCCCTTACCGCGATCGATGGTGAGCCGCGTCAGCTCGGCCTCGACTCCGACCTCGCCATCCCCGGGCTCGTTCCCCCGGGTTTGGTCCGACGCGTCCTCGGCGGCCTGGGTCTCGGCGCCCTCCCGGGCAAGGGGACGGACCTCTCCTCCCCTCTCTTCGATCGGGGCAAGCTCTGCCGCCGTTCCCTTCGCTGGGCTCAGGGCAGGCTGTGAGCCGAGCCCGATGCGGGCCCAATCCGGAACGGCGGGAGCCGCAGTCCCCTGTTGGCCGCGTGGAGGAGGGGAGGAGACGGATGGCACCAGGGCATCCGGTGTAGTCACGATCGTCGGCGCGTCTCCTGATCTGCCGCGATCGCGGCACCGCTCCCAGAGCAGCGAGGCGACGACCTCCAGGGCCTCCTGGTGGAGCCGGCGCGCCTGCCGCTCGCTCAACCCGAGGTCGCGGGCGATCCGCTGCGGCGCTACGCCATCCACGTAGCGGAGCGAGAGATAGCGATGGCGGCGCGCCTCCGGCGAATGGCCCGGCACCGGGCCCAGCGGACGGAGCTGGGAGATCGCTTCGAGGAGGAGACGGTGGACCGCGTCCGCCGAGGGCTTCTGCCCGAGCTCCGGCAGCAGCCCCACGAGCGGGTGACCCTGGAGGGAGGGACGGTCGTGGAGATGGGCAAGGGCATCCCGGACGTAGCCGGCGAACGTTCGCTGGTCCACTTCGATCATCACCGCGGCTCACCTCCGAGAGGAGTCCCCCACCGACGGAGTATACACCCGCGGTGGATAGCGATGGCAACCTGCTCGCGCGCCGACAACAGCGGTTTGCGCCAGCGTTGAGCTACTGACGAGGCGACGGCCCCCCTGTAGTCCCCCGCACGCGGGGACGCCCAAACGCCCTCCCCGCGTGCGGTTCAGGGGCAAACGGTTCGGCCGGTGCGGCCCCTCTACCC
>JACPQP010000067.1 GCA_016190465.1 Chloroflexota bacterium | reverse complement strand
GGCGATGGCCACCCGTTGCTTCTCACCTCCCGAGAGCTTCTCGGGGAGGAAGTCCAACCGCTCGCCAAGCCCCAGCTCGGTGAGCAGCGCCGCGGCACGCTTTCGCGCCGCGCCACTCTTTGCCCCCGCGAGCTCCGCCACGATAGCCACGTTCTCCAGCGCCGTGAGCGCCGAGAGGATGTTGAAGTCCTGGAAGATGAACCCGATCTGGCGCAAGCGGATGTCGGGCAGGCGATCTTCCGTCAGCGCACTCAAGGTCTCGCCGTTCAGTTGGATCGTCCCCTCGGTGGGCTTGAGCAGCGCGCCCATCATCGAGAGGAGGGTGGTCTTCCCGGAGCCAGATGGTCCCATAATCAGCACGATCTCGCCAGGCGCGACGGCGAGTGAGACATCGCGAACGGCCGCTACCTCGGTAGCGCCGGAGCCGTAGCGCTTGGTGACGTGGGTCACTTGCAGCGTTGAGCGAGTCATTTCACTTCCCTCGGAACACGACGGCCGGATCGAGCCCGGCGATCTGCGCGATGGGGAGAATCGCCGAGGCCCCGGCAATGACCAGCGACATGCCGCCGACTTTGAGCAAGGAGCCGCCGCCGACTTCTAGCGCCAGGTTGAGCCCGAGGCCGGGCACGACCGCCGAAAGGAGTAGCGTGAAAGCCAGCCCGACGACGAAACCCAGCCCGACGCTATACAGCGCCTGCGCCAGGACAGCGCGGTAGAGGTGGTCGCGGCGGGCGCCGAGCGCCTTGAGCACGCCGTACTCCGCACGCCGGACAAGGGTCGCGGTGTACACGGTGAGCGCCATCACCGCCAGGCCGATCAGAAAGCCCACCAGGTTCATGATCGCGATCACGTCGGTGCTCATGTCGTTGATAACCTTGCGTTCCTGCTCGGCGAACGCCTGCCGCGACTGAACGGTCACCCCATCGACCGCTCTCTCGATCCGCGTGGCGACCCCGCCGGCCGATTCATTCGGCTTCACCTGCACGAGCAGGAAGCTCACCGCCTGTGTGTTGCCCCGCATCCGGGTGAAATCGTCCGCCGAGACGAAGGCGACGGAGTTGACCAGGCTAGCGGTCCCTGCCGACAGGCCGGCGATTCGGAACTCCTGCCCGAGGATCTTGACCAGGTCTCCAACGCCCACGCCTGACTTCGCCGCTATCCCTCGGTCGATCACTGCCTCCCCCGGCGACGGGATCTTCACCCCCTCGACCACGCGCCACGGCCCGCCGATCGTGGCGTTGGGCGACAAGCCGATCACGTAGGCCAGGTGACGCTCCGGGCCGATGACCACCACGTTCGACATGTACACGATCGGGGTGACCGACTCGACCCCCGACACCACCTTGACCTGGTCGACTGTCCACGGGGGAAGAGAGGACGAGGCCATGTGCATCGTCCGCACACCCGGCTGGGACACGAAGATGTCCGCGCCCGAGTGGTCGATGTAGGCGGTGAGCTGCCTTTCCATCCCGACGAAGATCGCGTCGAGCGAGAGGATGAGCGATAGCGCCAGGGCCACGCCCCCAACCGAGACCGCGAGTCGGACTTTGCTCTGGAAGAGGTTGCGGTAGGCGAGGTGCAGCATAGCGACCTACCTTCGGAAGACATCCGCCGGGGCCAGCCCGGCGATGACGCGAGCTGGGAAGAGCGCCGCCAACGCCGCCATGGTCAGCCCGGCCAGCAATGTCCAGGCAACTGCCGTGGACTGGATCGCGATCAGGAACTGCGGGCGCAGAGCCATGATCAGTTGACCGGCGCCGATGGCCAGGCCCACCCCGACCACCGATCCCGCACTCGCGACGATGATCGCCTGGATCCCGACCACCTGATACAACACCCTGTTCCGCGCGCCGACGGCCTTCAACACGCCGTACTCGCGCTGCCGCTCCACGGTGGCCGTATAGATCACCAACCCCACTACGAGTGTTCCGACGAGAAAGGCGATCCCGACCATCAACTGGAGGGGCGCGCTGAAGTAGCGGGCGAACAGCCGCAGGTCGTTGGCGATCACCTCCCGCTTGAGCAACACTTCCGTGCCAGGCAATCGACGTAAGGAATCGCGAACCTGTTCGGGCTCCACCCCGTCGGATGGGGCGATCAACAGAAAGCTCGACGCATCCGGCGCCCGCAGCAGCGACTCGGCGGCAGTCTTGCGCAGGAAGAAGAAGCTGGTCATCCACGAGGTCGTGCCCTCGGACAGCCCCACGACCGTAAACGGCTGCCCCATCACGTCGATCCGCGTGCCCGGCGCGATGCCGTGCCGCTCGGCGAGCACACGGTCGAAGATCACCTCGTCGTCTGCCTGTGGCTCCCGGCCGGCGCCAAGACGCCAGGGTCCCCCGCCAAGCGCCGGGTCGTAGCCGACCAGGTAGGCGGGCTGCTTCTTCCCGTGCAGCTCGAGGATGATGAACTGGGAGAGGATGGGGACTACGGTCGAGACCCCCTCCGCCTCGCGGGTCGCGCCGATGGTGTCGACGGGCAGCAGCGACGTCGCCCCGAGGAGGTTGCTCACGCCTTCCTGGGCGACCACGACCGAGCCCGGAGCGTGGTCGAGGTAGGACGCGATCTGCCGGTTCATCCCGGTCAAGAAGCCATTCAGCAGGAGGATAAGCGCGATAGCCAGCGCGACCCCGGTGGTGCTCAGCGCAAGGCGCACTCTATCCTGAAGGAGATTGCGGTGGGCGAGAGACATTCGCCACCTCCATCGGACCTCACCTCCGGCCCCCTCTCCGCCGGCGGATTCGGCACTCGCCGACCTCAGCCCCCACCTACCCCTGTGAGCCTTCCGCCGTTCCTGAGCCGGAGCCGTCAACGGCGGGGGACCGGGGGTGAGGTTGCCCCCGTAGTCAGACGTTTAGCTCGCTCACCCGGAAGCCGACACCTTCCACCGCGGCAACCAGGCGGTCCGGGCTGGTCGTCGTGGGGTCGTACTCGACGTAGGCCATCTCGGTCGCGGGACTCACGTAGGTGCGCGCGACGCCAGCCGTCCGCGTCAGCGCGCGCTCGACGGTGAGGGCGCCGCCGCCACCACAGCCAAGCCCTTCGATGGCGAAGATCAGGCGCTTCGTCCCCTTCATCGTGCAGAATCAAGGCACCGATCTGGCATTCGTGCCGCCCTCGTCGCACCCTTCTCCGCGTGTCCCGCCTCTCCGTGCCGCTATCGTCGCACCGCTTGCTGAGTGCTGGCTGAGGGATACCTGAGCAAATGATGAGGGATGCGCGACTCAGCCAAGGACAGGAAGCTGGACCATTGCGGTAGTCCCCCGGCCGATCTCGCTCGTCAGCGAGACGTCACCGCCGTGCTGCCGGGCGATCGATTGAGCGATGGAGAGGCCCAGACCTGTTCCACCGGGGTCGCGCGCCCGGGCCGGGTCGGCGCGGTAGAAACGGTCGAATACGTGTCGAAGATCCTCCGGCGCGATGCCGACGCCGGTATCGCGCACGACGACCTCGGCGGCGGTCCCATTCCGGCGCAACTCCACCGCGATCTGTCCCGCTGGTGGGGTGTACCGGACCGCGTTGTCCAGCAGGATCAGCAGCAACTGCTTCAACCGATCCGGGTCGCCGTCCACCAGCGCTGGCTCGAGCTTCGCGACGCCGATCCGTTGACCGCTCGCCAGGTGTCGCGCTTGACCGAGCACATCCAATAGTATCCGATCCAGTTCCACGTGCTGGTGCCGAAGTGGAACACCGGCATCGGCGCGGGCAAGCACGAGGAGATCAGCCACCAGACGGGCGAGGCGACCCGCCTCGCGGTTGGCCTCACCCACCGCTTCCTGGCGCTCGGCCACCGACATCGTGGGACGCTGCGCGATAAGCTCCAGGTTCGCCTGGATGGCCGTCAGCGGGGCGCGCAGCTCATGCGAGGCATCCGACACGAATCGCTGCTGCGACCGGTAGGCCTGCTCCAGGCTGGCGAGCATGTCGTTGAACGTGGCGGCAAGGCGTCCAAGCTCGTCGTGATGCGTCTCGATGGGCACGCGGTGCCGGAAGTCGCGGGAATGGGCGATCGCGTGTGCCGTATCGGTCATCGTCGCCACCGGGCGAAGGGCGTGGCTCGCCAGCAGCCAGGCGATGCCAAAAGTGATCGCGATGCCTGTGCCCGCGAAGATCGTGGCCAGTTGCCGAAATCGCTCCACCGAGTGGTCGATCCGATCGAGGGGTGAGAGCGCCACGAAGTAAGGGTCAGGATCGGTAGCTGCGTCGGGCACAGCGCGAACGTGGACACGCCAGCGCGTGCCGTTGGCGGTTTGGAGCACACTGAAGATGCCCCGGCCGCTTTCGACGCTGATGAGCGGCGGTGCCAGCCCGACGACCGGATCGAAGGGTGGCCCGGTCGGATCGGCTACTACCGCCCGCGGATTGATCGACGGCGCGGCGTCGGTGTTCAGCGATGCCGCGAGGATCTCGTCCGCTGGCCCATACAGCCGAACGACCAGGTCTGGTGCAAGGGGAACCGCCAGCATCCCGTCCATGTCCTTCGGCGATGATCCAGGCGTCGGTTCGACCGTGAGGTGATTCAGCGCATTCGCCAGGAGGCGGTCCATCTCGTCGTAGTGCGCGCGACTGTGGATGATATAGGTCAGCAGGCTTACCAGGAACACCACGAGGCCGGCGAGGCCCCCGTACCAGAGCGCCAGCCGCAGGCGGATCGACATCGTCAGTTCTCCCGCAGCACGTAGCCCTGGCCCCGCAGCGTGTGGATCACGCGCGATTCTCCCGCCGCTTCCAGCTTCTGCCGCAACTGCTTCACGTAGACCTCCAGCACGTTGGTGCTGCCGCCGAAGTCGTAGCCCCAGATGCGGTCCATCAGAAAGTCCTTGGGCAGCACCCGGCGCGGGTACTCGAGGAACTGGCGAAGGAGGTCGTACTCGGTGCTGGTCAGGTCGATGACGCGCGTGCCACGGTGCGCCTGCCGCGTGCCGGTGTCCAGGCTCAGATCGGCAAAGCGGAGTACGGTCGGGCGCTCCGCGTCGCGCCGGCGCAGCAGCGCCCGTACCCGGGCCACCAGGACCTCGAAGGTGAACGGCTTGACCACGTAATCGTCGGCGCCGCCTTCGAGGCCACGAACCTGGTCAGATGGCGCATCCTTGGCCGTCAGCATCACGATCGGTAGCTGCGCATCCGCGGCGCGCAGTCGCCCGAGCACGCCGAGACCGTCCATCCCCGGCATCATGATGTCGAGGATGACCAGGTCTGGCGGCCGGTCCCGAGCGATGGTCAGACCGTCGGCGCCGGAGCCAACCGTATCGACGACAAACCCCTCGTAAGACAGCCCGCGTTTCAGCACGCTGGTCACCGCGGCGTCATCGTCGATCACCAGGATACGATGCATTCGTGGGGCGCCCCCTCTCGCACTCGCTCGGATGCTTGGCCGCGAGGCAATCGGCCCAGTGGCCGCGGCCAGTTTCCCGCAGCCGCCGCAGGTACCCGGCCAGTTGACCGCGCGTGTGGAGAGGTCCCCTTTCGCGCAGCACGACCCACATCGGGTCGACCGCGTGGGTGGCCCGGCGCATCATCTGGCCATGCCCTCACGCGCGACCCGATCGATGTTTGGGCTGGTGTTGCGGTGGTAGCCGTAGCATCCCAGGTGATCAGGCCGGAGCGTGTCGATGTCGATGTACAGGATGCGCACGGAGTTGTTCTCTCCCCAGGTGCCAGCATCGGTACCAGACGCAAGTATACACCGGCCCAACCGCGGCCAGCAAATGGCCCGGGCAGTCGGCGGCAGTCGGTGTGGGGCCGAGCGCCCGGGGATGCCTGGTCCTGGAGACGGATCCTCGGAGGATGCCACGCCGTCATCGGGTCGGCGGACTCACGCCCGGGGAAAGAGGGCCATGCGGAAGACTATCCCTTTCCCTCCCCCAGTTGTGCCCGGCGGCGCCCACTTCGGAGGAGCACCCAGGAGCCCATCGCGCCGACGGCGATGACGGCGGGCATCAACAGCGCGTAGTACGGGCGAAGCACGGGCGTGACCGCAAAGAACGCGAACAGCACGGTGCCGGCGACTGCAATCACCAGCAAGAGTTGCTCATCGTAGCGAGCATCGTCATCGCGGGGCATGGGACTCCTCCTGTATTCACGAGTCACGTTCACTGAATCACGAACGGCCAGCGCCGCACCAACTCGAAGCTCGCGACCGACACGGCCACGATCAGCGCCACCACTACCGCTACCGGCACGGCGGCCGCCCAGGTCATTCCGGACGGCGCTACCCTCATCCGGTGCGGTGAGGCGAGCGCAAGGTCCTCGGACGTGCGAGCGTCGCGACCGGCGATCAACGTGCCCATGACGACCGCGAAGAAGAGCACGCCGCCGACAACCATCAGGAGTCCTCCCACCGCTTCGGTCACGTTCATGAGCGGCGCCCAAACCGGCGGCGCTCCCCCGCCATAGGCGATACTCCCCACCCGCCGCGGCACGCCCGAGTAGCCGGCGGCGACGCCAAAGACGACGAAGATCGTGGTACCGGCCGCCATCACGTATGGTTGCACACGCGCCAGGGTCGCTCCCCAGAGCTGGCGTCCGGTCATGCCGGGCAGCAGCGCGAACGTCGCCGCCACAAAGGTGAGCGTCACCCCCGCTCCCGTGAACGCGTGGAAGTACCCCGGGACGACAAAGGTGCCGTGGAGTAAGGTGGCCAGCCTTTCCGAGAGCAGGGGATAGGTGAAGGCGCCGCCCAGCCCGAAGGTGAGCATCCCCATCGCCAGGCCGCCAAACGCGGGATTCCCCCACGGTAGTCGTCGGAGCCAGCCAAGCACGCCGGTCGCGCCAAGGGCACGCATCCGCGCCTCCAGCATGCCCAGCACGACGACCGCCACGACGATGGTGGGCACCCCGATGAACAACGACAGAATCGAGCCCACCGTCTTGACGCTCGCCGGTACACCGGGCGCCAGAAACAGGTGATAGAGGAAGGTTGGGGGGACGATCAGCGGATACGCTGTGAAGACGGCCTTGAAGAAGCGTTCTCCGAAGACCGACCGCGCGCCGGTCGTGTGCTTGGCCAGCGCGTACCACACGCCGACGGCGGCGATCAGCGGGACGTAGTGGTTCACGTGGAAGTAAGTGAAATACCCTATCTGGTAAGCCATCGGATCGAGCGGGATCACGCCGAGCGACCAGAGCACCGCCGGCGCGTAGATCCCCAGCGCGATCGCGCTCGCGGCGGCCATGACGATCGTCCAGACGAGTCCCACGTAGGTGGGAGTTGGTAACTCTTCGACCAGCCCCTCGCGTCGGCTGCGCGCCAATGTGGCCACGTAGTTCACGGCCAGCAGGAGCACGCCCAGCGAGAGCAGGAGAAACCCGACGTAGATCAGCACGCTGCCCGACAACTGGCGAGTGAGCGGCGGGAACGCCGTGTAGAGCGCTTCGCCGCCCCCGGGCGCGGCCATCCACTGGCTGGCCATCCCCGCCGCGACTGAGCCTACGGTGCGTGGCACACCATCCTGTGCTGCTGGCGAAGCTGCCGCAACAGGTAGATGATGCCGACGAGGTTCATCGCGATGCCCAGCCACAGCAGCGGCGTCCTGTACAGGTTGAGGAAGACCGCCACGCCCGAAAGCCCGAGGATCGGCAGGACCTCCGTGAGATGGTGGGCACAGCAGGCAAGCATCGCCGTCGTGCTGGTGCCCGTGCTTGTCGCCACGCCGCCAACGGCTGCGCTGGCGCGCCACCCGCGCAGGTACGTGAACAACCCCACCTGCGCGCCAAAGCCGGCGGCGATGACGCCGACAAACCCGCGGTCTTCGCCCAACTGCTGGAGCGCGTGGCCCCACCCCTGCGCCAGGGTGATCACCCCGAGGTAGAAGGCAAGCAGTCCCAGCGACGCGAGCAAGCCGAAGGCGAGACCCCGCATCACGGGCTGCACCTTCTCCGCTCGAGCCGCGGCCGTCAGAGCGCCCATCGAAAGACCCTCTCTGGCACACCGGCCACGTCGCGAATGAGCAACTCGACGCTGCGCGTGTTTGGTCCGACCAACGGGCTGTCGTCAGCAGTCACGGCGGAAAACGTGAGCGCTCCGCTCCGGTGGTGGCCGCCCTTTGGCGCGTCCCAGGTGCTCGGGCGCGCTTCCTGCCCCTGGTCGGTGCGAAGCACCGCGAGGAGCCGCAGGTCATAGCCGTCCAGGTCGACGGCGTGGGAATCCATCTCGACGGCAAACTGAAGCGGGTCGCCCGCGCCTGGCCAGGTCACTTTCACCATAACCTGGCCGCCGTCACTGACCCGCGTTGTCGCGTCAGAGGCGTCGGAGGAAAGAGCCACGGTCGCGGCGCGCGAAACCTCTCCGGGGGTCTCGCCGCTGCACGCGGCGAGGGTGGCGACCAGGATCACCGCCAGGCCGGCAAGGACCGGCGCGCCGCAGACGCTCCTGAGATCGGTTTCGCGATCCGTCTTCACCGTAGCCCCTCGCTGGGCATCCTGGGCGCACCATTCAGAGCCCGTCGCTGGCCCGGCCGGCCCACTCTCATATCTTCGCCGGTCCCACGATGAGGTTAGGGGACTCCCCTGAGAAGACTCTGAGAGACAACTGAGCACCGGCTGAGGAAGTTGAGAGCGGCTCGGTGAGAGCAACTCGGGCGGCTCGGTGAGAGCAGCTTGGATAGAGGATCGACGTGGCAGTCAGTCGTCAGTCGGAGGCTGTCCGATGGCTGCCTGGCGCTCCCGACGACTGATCACTGACGACGACCTGGGCGCTATCCCTTCATCCTGACGTCGTAACTACTCAGCAGCCAGGGCAGGCATGAAGGGGCTGCCCTCGAAGACAGTCCGGAGGCACGCCAAGGCATGCTTGCCCTGCTTG
>JACPQP010000066.1 GCA_016190465.1 Chloroflexota bacterium | reverse complement strand
GGGGAAGGGGGGAGAGGTCGCCCCCAGGTCACCATAGGGTAGCGCCTATGGGGGTAGAGGGTGAGGGCGTCTCCCCGTGGGACCAGATCAGGAACGGCAGCGAGGGGGGAGGGCAGCGTGGCGGGACGGCATCACACATGAGGCAGAACGACCGGCTGACCAGGCTTCGCCGGCCCGGGGAAGCGCGTCTGGTCAGCAAGATGACGCTCATCGCCCTGGCTCGCGAGTTCTCCCGCCGGACTGGCAATCCTCCTCCTCGCTCGCTCGTTCAGGTATACTGCTATCTCATCGCCAGCGGCCGGGCCAGTGGTGGTCCCCTGGTCGATGCCTGGAATGGGCTGCTTCAGGAGTATCCCACGACCGAGCGACCGCGCGCCGCGGTCCAGTTTCGCCGGGAGGTCGAGGACCATAGCCAGGCCGTTCGCTCTCTCGAAGACCTGATCCACCTCCTCGGCCGCCACTATCGGGTCCTGCGCGAGGTGATCGGCCTCCGGCTCCCCGGATGGTAGGGGCAGGCCCCCGTGCCTGCCCCTACAATGGGTATCAGCGAAGCAAGGTCAGCGGTTGCTCCAGCAGGCGTTTGACCTCGCGGAGAAACTCGGCGGCGGTCGCGCCCGCGAAGACTCGGTGATCGGCGGAGAGGGCCAGAGCCATCGTCGACGAGATGGCGAGTTGCCCATCCTTGACGACCGGCCTCGGCCGGATCGACGCGACCGTGAGAATGGCGCTCTCCGGCGGGTTGATGATGGCGAAGAACTCCTCGACGTCAATCATCCCCAGGTTGGAGATGGTGAAGGTGCCGCCGGTGAAGTCCTCGGGGCGAGCGTGCTCCTCACGGACCCGCGCGACCATCGTCCGGGCCTCGATGGCCAGCGACCGCAGATCCTTCTGATCGGCGTCGTGGAGCACCGGCACCAGCAAGCCCTCCCCAACGGCCACGGCGACCCCGACGTTGATCCGTCGATGGCGACCAATCTTGCCGTCCTGGTACGACGCGTTCACCTGCGGATAGACGCGGAGCGCCAGCGCCGCGGCTCGGACCACCAGGTCGTTGAAGGTGACGCTATCGGGTGCCCAGGCGTCGTTGAGCTGCTGGCGGAGGGTCGCCGCTGCTCCCATGTCGACTTCAGTCGCCACGTAGTAGTGCGGAACGGTCGTCTTGCTCTGGGTCATCCGGCGAGCGATCGTCGCCAGCATGCGGCTCGGCTCGACGAGCTCGGTGCCCTTGAGCTCCTCCGGGGGAGCCCCGGGGGGCATCAGGAACGGGCCGGGGGCAGCCGGCGCCGCGGCCACCGCGGGACGCACCTTGCCGGCCCGCTGCGCCCGGACGTACTCCTCGACGTCCTCGCGGGTGATGCGTCCACCCGGGCCAGTCCCAACCACTCCTCGCAGGTCGATGCCCTGTTCCTCGGCGATGCGCCGGGCGATCGGCGACGCGCGCACCGCTTCGGCCGGTCGTGGCGCGAGCTGCTCGACCGGCCCCTGAAAGGGCGGAACCGCCGTCGGCGCGGCTGGGCGCTGTGGGGCCGGGGCCCGCGCTTCGGCTGGCGGTCGTGATGGCGCTCCGGCGGGTCCGGCCTCGGTAGGTCGCTCGGGTCGCGGTGGCGCTCCGGGCGGCCCGGCCTCGGTGAGACGCTCGACGAGCACGATCGGCGTGCCAATCGGAACCTCTTGCCCCTCGGCGACCAGAATCCGCTCGATTGTCCCCGACTCGTACGACTCCAGCTCCATCGTCGCCTTGTCGGTCTCGATTTCGGCCAGTGGTTCACCCTTCTGCACGGCTTGTCCCTCGCGCTTGAGCCACCGGAGCACCTTTCCGGTCTCCATCGTATCGCTCATGCGGGGCATGACGATCTCTGCGGGCATCTGCTCTCCTCTCACCCTCTACGCTGCCCGTCGCCTGGGGAGCATGCGCTGGGCAGCCCGAACGATGTCGTCGGCGCTGGGGAGGGAGACCCGCTCCAGCGACTTGGCGTAGGGCGCGGGCACCTCGGCGCCGGCGATGCGCTGGACCGGCGCATCGAGGTAGTCGAAGGCGAGGTCCTGGATCCGCGCGACAACCTCGGCGCCCGGGCCAAATGACAGCCAGCCCTCCTCGACGACGATGGCCCGGGTGGTCTTCCGAACGGAGGCCGCGACCGTCTCCCAGTCGGCCGGGCGAAGCGACCGCAGGTCGATCACTTCGGCGTCGATGCCGGCGGCAGCCAGGCGGTTCGCCGCCTCCAGCGCCATCGGCGCGGTTCGGGACCAGCCGACAATCGTCAGGTCATTGCCAGGACGAGAGATGGCGGCCTTGCCGATCGGCACGAGGTACTCGCCGTCGGGCACCTCCCCACGGGTGTTGTAGAGCGCCAGGTTCTCGAGAAAGATCACCGGGTTCTCGTCGCGGATAGACGCCTTGAGCAGGCCCTTGGCGTCGGCCGGTGTCGCGGGTGCGACGACTTTGAGACCCGGGACGTGGGCGAAGTAGACGTCAAGCGTCTGCGAGTGCTGCGCGGCGAGCTGGTGACCCCCACCTCCCGGCGTCCGGATGACCAGTGGGACGGTGGTCTGGCCGCCAAACATGTAGTGGAGCTTGGCGGCGTGGTTGACGACCATGTCCATCGCCAGGAGAAGAAAGTTCACCGTCATCATCTCGGCGACCGGTCGCAGACCGAGCATGGCGGCGCCGATGGCGGTGCCGGCGATGACCGCCTCGGCGATCGGCATGTCCTTGACGCGTCGGTCGCCAAACTCCGCCAGCAGACCGGCGGTCACCTTGTAGGCGCCCTCGAAGACGCCGATGTCCTCGCCAAGCAGCAGGACGCGGTCGTCGCGTCGCATCTCCTCACGGAGCGCCTCGTTAAGCGCCTCGCGGTACGTCTTGATAGCCATCAGGCGTAGACCCAGCGATCGAGATCGGTCGGCTCCGGCGCGGGGCTGGCCTCGGCGAACTGCGCCGCTTCGTCGACTAACGCCTGGGCGTTGCGCTCAATGGCGTCGGCCTCCTCGGGGCGCATCAGGCCAGCCTGCTCGAGCTGCTGACGGAAGGTGACGATCGGATCGCGAGCCAGCCAGACGTTCACCTCTTCCTGAGGTCGGTATCGGGCCGGGTCAGCCATCGAATGGCCCCGGTAGCGGTAGGTCAGCGCCTCGACCAGGCTCGGCTCGTGCTGTTCGCGGGCCAGCCGGACGGCGCGTGTGACGGCCTCGCAGACGGCCAGCAGATCCATGCCGTCGACCCGCTCGCCAGGCATGTCGTGGGCGCACGGCTTGCGCCAGATCTCGGGAACGGACGAGTCGGCCTGAACTGGCGCACCCATCGCGTACTGATTATTGACGCAGAGGAAGACGATCGGGAGGCGCCACAGCTTCGCCAGGTTGAGCGACTCGTGGAAGTAGCCGATGTTGGTCGATCCCTCGCCAAAGATGCACATCACGACCAGGTCCTCATCGCGGTAACGAATCGCCGTCCCCGCACCACAGGCGAGCGCCAGCGGGCCACCGACGATCGCGTAGCCGCCCATGAATCGCCGCTCCCGGTCAAAAATGTGCATTGATCCGCCCCGACCGTGGACGACGCCTGTCTCCTTGCCAAACAGCTCGGCCATGATCGCCCGGGGGGCTATCCCCCGGACCAGCGCGTGGCCGTGGTCGCGGTAGTTGCTGAAGATGTAGTCGTCTGGCCGGAGCGTCGTCAGCGCGCCGACGACGGTCGCCTCCTCGCCAATGTTGAGATGGGTGTAGCCGCCGATCCTGGCCCGGGTGTACATCTCGGCGACTCGTTCCTCGAACCGGCGAATCAGCACCATCTCGCCCCAGAGCCGCTGAAGCTCCTCACGGTGTTCCGGCGTGAACGCCAGCCGGCCGGGCGGACCGAACCCCCCGGGCCCGGGGTGACCTAACCCCCTGGCCCGCCGTTCCTGAGCCGGCCCGGCGCGGGAAGGGGGGACCCCGCCGCCCCCGCCTGCCGGTGGCGTCTTCGCCGGTTGGCGGGCGGCGTGGTTCGCCCGGCGGGGCGGCTTTTCCTGGTTCGCTGCCATGCGCTCTCCTCCGCGGGAGGGCAGGCACGGGGGCCTGCCCCTACCGTTCCGTGCCAACCCCCGGCGCCGACCCCTCTGCCCCGACCGTCAATGCACTGCAACACACGGGCCACGCGAGGGGGAGAGGTCTCTCCACAACTACCCGAACGGGTGTGGCCCTGGTGACGGGAGCGATG
>JACPQP010000098.1 GCA_016190465.1 Chloroflexota bacterium | reverse complement strand
GGGGGGGGTGGGGGGCGCTCGGCGCCCGCAACGCCCCCCAAGACCCCCTCGGGGGTGGCCGGGGTGGTCCCCGCCAAAGGCGATTGGTTTTAGGGGGATTTTCTCCACCTCTTACGTGATCTCCTGATACGCTGTGCCGGCGGGCCGTCGTATGATTCATGGTGGAAAGCGCAGTTGCACACATTTCGCCTCACGGGTGGTCGCGGGGCAGGTGGGGAGGGAGACGTGAGGGGAACCGTGCTGGTGGTCGACGACAACCGGGAGATCGTCGAGATGCTCGCCGTCGTCCTGAACGACGATGGCTACGAGGTGCTCCGTGGCTATGATGGGCTGGTCGCCATCCGGCAGGCGATCGACCTCCAGCCGGATGCCATCGTGCTGGACGTCGGGATGCCGGTGCTCGGCGGCCTCGAGGCCAGTTGCCGGCTCCGGGCGCTGCCCGAGACGCGGGATATCCCGATCCTTCTGATCAACTCCGTGCCCGACGTCGATCGGCGGCAAGCGATGGCCGACGATCTGATCGACAAGCCCTTCGACATCGACGACCTGCTCGACCGTGTTGCTGCCCTCGTCCAGCGCCACCAGCGTGGGCATTAGTTGGTCCATTGGTTGAACTATTCCATCCACATTGAAGATCAAGAAAACGCAAATGTCTCAGGCTGTTGACAACCTTGCCCGGAGGGTGTAGGATACCGGCTGGTGAACCTGCGCCCTTGACGACCCGACGACTCTTCCCCGTCCGCGGCCCTGTTCATTCGGGTGGACAGGTGGGACGGAACCGGTGCCATCGCCCCACACTCACCGGAGCAGGATTCCAGTCGAACGATCGCACCTGGAGTGTCTGATCTCGCCATCGCCGTCTGGTGGTGCACGGCGGGCACGCGGCTTCGAATCGACCATCTGAAATTGACAATCTGGAATCGCACATCTGCAATCCAAGTACGTCGCCACAAGGAATCAGCAGTCAGCCGTCAGTCAGAGGCTGTCGGATAGCTGCCTGGCGCTACTGATGACTGACAACTGATTACTGACGACTACCGTGATGCCGGTCGTCCGATCCGCTCCGAGTTCAGGTGCGTGGAGTGCACGGAGGTGGATGATGCGACGGACTCGGTCCGACGATGATGCTGTTGGGAAGACCATCGCCGAGGTGGCCAGGGCGGTGGCCGAACACCTCGATCTGGACCCCCTGCTGAATGCCGCCCTGGACCAGATCACCGTGGCGCTGCGGGCAAACACGGCCTGGATCTACCTGGGCGACGAGGCCAGGCGTTCACTGCGGCTGGTGGCGTACCGAAACCTCTCCCCGGACCTGGCCAGGCAGATCGTGGAGATCTCGTTCGACGAACCCCTGCTGGCCTGCCGCGCCGCGGCCAGCCGAATGCTGGAGGCCATCGAGGATCTGGCGGCGCTTCCCGCGCCGGACCGGAGCCTGGCCGGGATCAGCGGGGCGCGCGGCGCGGCGGCCGTCCCGTTGCTGGCCGGTGGCCGGATCGTCGGGGTGCTGGGCTACACCACTCCCGAACCGCGCCGCTTCACTCCGGCTCGGCGGAGGTTGGTCTGCGCCATTGCCGACATCCTCGCGATGGGTATGGCTCAAGCTCGGGCGCGCGAGTCCGGGCACTGGCTGGAGGCCCGACTGAAGGCGACCTGCCGCGCGAGTCTGGCCGCCGAGAGCGAGTGCCCCCGGCTCCGGCGGATCCTGGACGCTGCCAGGACGGGCATCACCTTCACAGACGCGGAGACCGGCCGCGTGACGACCAACGCGAAGGCGGCGGAGATGCTCTGCCAGCGCGAGGACTCCCGATCCGGTTCCGTCCAGTTCGGCGCCAAGCTCTGCCACCCGGATGGCCACCCACTCGCGCACGAAGAGATTCCGTGCCACCGAGCCATCTACCGCAACACCGTTTCGGATGAGGAGCTCCTGATCGTGCAGCCCGATGGACGCCAGATCCCGGTCCTGGCCGGCGCCGCGCCGGTCCACGGTTTCGAGGGCGAGATGGCCGGGGCGGTGGTGGTCTTCCAGGATGTCTCGGCCCTCAGGGAGCAGGAGCGCCTGCGGGAGGAATGGATCTCGCTGATCACCCACGACATGCGCTCGCCACTGACGGTCATCAAGGGCTACGCTCAGCTCTTGATCCGTGCCGGCCGGCTGCCTGGTGTTTCAGAAGAGCGCTCGCCCGCGGTGCAAAAGGCATTGCGGTCGATCCTGGGGAGCGCGGAGCGCCTGACTCGGATGGTGTTCGACCTCCTCGACGCCTCCCGGATCGAGGCGCGCCGGCTTGCGCTGGCGCCCGAGCCGGTGGACCTGCCCTCCCTCGTGAGGACGGTGGTCGAGCGGGCGGCCGAGGTCACGGGGGGCCACCCGGTGTCGGTAGAGATCGAGGGAGACTTTTCGCCCCTGGCAGCGGACTCCGGGCGGCTGGAGCAGGTGCTGGTCAACCTGCTCTCCAACGCCGCCAAGTATGGCTATCCCGGCACCGAGATCCGGGTGGAGGTCGCTCGCCGGGGCTCCGACGCCCGGGTATCGGTCGTGAACCAGGGCCCGGGCATCTCGGCAGATGATCTGCCCCAACTCTTTACCCGCTTCTACCGCACGCGCCGGGCCCAGACGACCCGCGCAACCGGCATCGGGCTGGGGCTGTACATCAGCAAGGGCCTCGTCGAGGCGCACGGCGGCCACCTCTGGGCCGAGAGCACCCCCGGCGAAACGACCGCCTTCCGGTTCACGTTGCCGGTTACCGCCCCGCCGTCCACGGGTTGACGCGCCGCGCAGGAGTAGGGGCGGCCCCCTGTGGCCGCCCTCCTCGCTCGGCGATCCCGCGGGGCCGGGGCACCCCCCTGTG